>LFSJ01000185.1:3806-10424 GCA_001512695.1 Tepidanaerobacter sp. DTU063
GCGGGCCATGATTTGGCGGAGAGCATAAAAAAGGCAAAGGAGTATATTACTGGTGCCTTAAAAGCAAATCTCAAGCTGGGCAGGGGCCGTGGGCCTTTAAACCACTGCTTTAATTTGTGAAAAAATTATTTATTTATATACCATTGACAAATCCTAAATAGGACAGTAGAATATTAGTCAATAAATATTGAGAGATAAAAGCTGATACCTGTAATGCAATGACAGGGGAAAGTAGACTGACTTTCGGATTCATAAGCGAGCCGGGATGGTGAAAGCCGGTATGAAGGGGTCTTTCGAAGTTCCCCCTGGAGCAGTATGCTGAATTCCCCTAGGGGATAGTAGGTATACCGGAGCTTCCGCCGATACAAGGAAGCGGGTATAAAGGTGTAAAATCACCTCGTACCTTGAATGAGTGGGTTCTTTATGAACCAATTAGGGTGGTACCGCGAGCCTCTCGTCCCTTGCTGACGAGAGGCTTTTTTGATGGGCAAAAGGCAATCGGGAGGTGGTAAAGGCGGGCAAAACAGAAAAAAGGTTGAAACATCAGCGGCAACTGATATTTCAACCCAAAAACAAATCAGCCAAATATAGTTTACTACAATAAAAATTAATGTAAAGGATTTTCTGAAAAAACTTTTTGGAGGTCATGAAAATGAGAAAAATATTGTCAATTGCATTGTCAATATTGATTATAAGCACTTTGATTTTATCGGGATGCGGCAGCAGCAGTTCGGCTTCTGCTTCTTCCAGCTTGAATCTTGGCATCGTGCAGATTGTGGAACATCCTTCCTTGGATGCGGCCCGTCAGGGCTTCCTAGATGTCCTGGCGGAAAATGGATATAAGGAAGGGGATAATCTGGTCGTCAACTACGAAAATGCCCAGGGGGACATGCCCACTTTAAACAGCATAGCCCAAAGTATGGCAGGTGATAAGCCGGATGTGATACTGGCCATTGCTACACCATCGGCCCAGGCCGTGGCCAATGCCACGAAGGGCACTTCGATACCCGTTTTGTTTACTGCAGTAACGGATCCCGTGGCAGCTGGCCTGGTGGAGAGCATGGAAAAACCTAATACCAACCTTACCGGCACCACCGATATGGCACCGATAGCGGACCAGATAAAGCTGATTAAGGACATTGACCCTTCAGTGAAAAATGTGGGAATCATCTACAACTCTGGTGAAGTCAACTCGGTTGTCCAGGTAGAGATGGTAAAGGAAGTGGCAAAAGACCTAGGCCTCGAAATTGTGGAAGCAGTGGCCACTAGCACCAGCGAAGTGGACCAGGCTGCCAAATCCTTGGTGGGGAAGGTTGACGCCATTTACGTGCCCACCGACAACGTAGCCGTTACCGCCCTGGAAGCGATAGTCCAGGTGGCTGAAAACAACAGCATCCTGCTGGTATCGGCGGAAAAAGACAGCGTGAACAGGGGAACCGTGGCCACCATCGGCCTTGACTATTACAAATTGGGCAGACAGACCGGCGAAATGGCTTTGAAGATAATAGCTGGAGAAGCTAAACCCCAAGATATGCCCGTGGAGGTACAGGAGCAAAATGATGTGATAATCAATTTGAAGGCTGCAAAGGCTTTAAATGTAAGCATACCGAAGGAAGTACTGGATAGGGCTGTAGAAATTATCGAATAAAATTAAAACCGGGTCGGGACTTTCCTTTTCCCGACCCGGCAATTCTTTCCTCGGTGCATTTTACCATATGTAGTCTAATCCAGGACCCTAATGGCCTTGGCCCGGGCTTGCACCGGATATGATTCGGCTACGGGGCCTTGAAATACCACTTCCACTTTCATGCCTTCTTTTAGTTCCCCGGGTTCAAGCTCCTGGCCGTTGGTCTTTAAGATTACCGTATCCTTGGCAATTGCCACTCTGGCCTTATCGTAGTCGGTGTCGCTTTCAAGCTGGCCTTCTACTAGTACGGCAGCAACCTTTTCCTCATCATCCAGGTAGATTTCCCTTATCTCCCCTCTAACGCCTACCCTGTCATTGCCGCTCTTGCTGCAAGCGATAACTGCAAAGAGCAAAAATATAGCTGTGATTGTTAAAAGGACTTTCTTTGCGTTCACTGCAACAACACTCCTTCTAGCACTTTTACAACATTAGACGTAATTACTCGGATAAAGTTCCTTCTATTTTCAAAAGCTGCTGCTTTATATCAAGACCCCCGGCAAAACCCCTGAGGCTGCCGTCCTTTCCTATCACCCTATGGCAGGGCACCACTATGGGCACCGGATTTGCCCCGATGGCAGCGCCCACTGCCCGGACCGCCCTGGGGCGCTTGATTCTTTCTGCTATTTCCGAATATGCTTTCGTAGTCCCGTAGGGTATCTCGAGAAGTGCCTGCCAAACGGCCCTTTGGAAATCCGTGCCCCGAAGGTCAAGGGGAATGTCGAAGCTTTTCCTTTGACCGTTTAGGTATGCTTCAATTTGCTTTGCATAAAGGGCCAGCTTTTCCTGGCTTTGCACCAATGATGCTTTGGGGAACTGTTGCCTTACCCATTTTTCCAGGGCTTCAAAGGGTTCACTGGGCCAGAGGATGCAGCACAAGCCTTTTGGGCTTGCGGCAAGGTGCATTTTTTTGCCCTTCCAATGAAGGTACGACCAATAAATGGTTGAGGTTTCCAATACTATCCCCTCCTTCGAGGCTGTTTTTTAAAACTGTCCTATTTTGTACATTATATCACTTCGGTCTCATGCAGAAAATCACACTTTCGGAAATGTAATCGTCAGTTTAAACAAATCCCCGTCGATATCAATGTGAAGGCTTCCCCCTTGAAGTTCCACCAGGCTCTTTGCAATGGCAAGGCCAAGGCCCGAACCTTCCGTATGCCTTGCTCTGTCACCCCGCACCAGGCGCTCGGTTATTTCGGAGGGATGAAAGTTCATCTCGTAGGCGGAAATGTTCTTGAATGTCAAGCTGACGCTTTTTTCATCTTCCAGCGCATCTATATACACTCTTGAATTGGGCATGGAATACTTGAGAATGTTGCCCAAGACATTTTCAAAGACCCTGAAGGTCCTGGCCCCATCCAAATTGCAGATAATCTTGTGTTCAGGAAGATTGACCCGCAATGTCAGACTGCTTTCGTTGATTTTTTCTTCCATCTCACCTAGGGTCTGCCTAAGGAGGGCCACTATATCCAGCTCTTCCGGGCTGAGCTCGATATTGCCGGTGCTGGCCCGGCTGGCCTCGAACAAGTCATCAATTAACACCTGGAGTCTTTTTGATTTCTTGTCAAGGATGTCAATATATTCCCTCCTGGTATCCGGGTCCAGGTCCTCTTTTTTTAACAGGTCCACGTAAGTAATTATTGAAGTGAGGGGCGTCTTTAGATCGTGGGAGACATTGGTGATGAGCTGGGTTTTCATGTTCTGGCTTTTAAGCTCCTGCTCTACGGCCACCTTAAAGCCCTCTTTGATATTCTTTAAGTTGTTTGCAAAGGAACTTAGGATGCCCATGTCTTCCGGCAAGTTGAGATCAAAATCCCCCTTGGCCAATTGGCTGCTGGCCGCATTCAGTGCACTAACTTTCTCCAATAGTTTTATTCCGTAGTTAAACAGCACTGCCGAATAGCCTATGACCAGCAGCGTTCCCAAGACCGGGCCAGCTAAATTAATCAACATCAGCACAACAAAGTTTATTATGATTAGCAAAATGAACTTTTCCCTGTGCTGCCTGCTGATTTCCTCATCCATGATTTGAACTAGAGTGTTTTTGACATATTTGCTTACATATACGCACAGTTTCCCTATTACAGTGTTGTTCACTATTTCATTTACAAAACCTGTATGATGGATATGTTTGAGGTATACTAAGGATAGATAAATCAAGGTATAGAATACAAAGGTTACAGGAATGCCTATCGCGTAAAAATACCAGTTTGCCTCATGAATTATTTTTTCAAAATTCGTGCTTCCAACGTTAATGATTACAGTTAAACCTGAAAAGAATATCCCAAGAAATATAAACCAAATCAAAAATTTTATTTCCAGGTATATTTTGTTATAAAATTGTACCATCGATGCCTGCCTTTGATGTGAATATGGCATTGCAAATGCAAAGATCGTCAGAAAGAAGATGCTCACACTTCCTATTGACAGTATCAATAAAACTTCCTGTCTGATGACATCTGCGTAGATAATATCCGGGCCAAAAGGCTTGTCGCCTATTGTAAGGGTTTTTATGGGTGCGTAAAGGCTCACAGAAACTACGGCTAGAATTAAAAGCAACAAAATGATGCCCCTGGTACTAGCTGTAAGGTTTAAGTCGAGTTTTTTGCCACCCTTATTCTTATCCTTCAAATTTGTATCCAATTCCCCACACCACCTTCAAGTATTTTGGCTCTTTAGGATTTATTTCTATTTTTTCCCTGATTCGCCGTATGTGGACGGTTACGGTATCCGGATTGTAGGCAGGCTCCTGCCACACACTTTCGTAGATTTCCTCAATGGAAAAAACCCTGTTGGGATGCTTCATCAGAAAGTGAAGGATTTTGTATTCTAAAGGAGTTAGATTAATAGGCCTTCCGTCCACCGTTACCTGTTTTTTTAAATCATCCATCTGTATTCCGCCGATTTGTATCAGGTGTTCCTCTGTCCTTGGAGGAGAAGAATAGTTGGTGTACCTTCGGATGTTGGAATTTATCCTGGCCAGCAGTTCCAGTGGGTTAAAGGGTTTCGTGATGTAATCATCCGCCCCAATGTCTAGGCCCAATATTTTGTCCACATCTTCCGACTTGGCGGTGAGAAAGATAATGGGCACGTTACTGATTTCCCTTATCTTCATTACAGCTTCCAAGCCGTCCATTTTGGGCATCATGATGTCCATCAGCACCAGATGGATTTCATTGTTCTTGAATATTTCCAGGGCTTCTTCCCCATTGTATGCCTTGAAAACACCGTAATTCTGGTTTTTCAGGTATACCTCTATGGCAGCGGCTATTTCCTTTTCATCTTCCGCCACAAGAATGTTGTACACAGCATCACCCCTATCCCTTGAAAACATCTATCTGTATCATAGCACAGATTTTTTAAGAAATTATGATGGGAATTCTTAAAAATTTATTAAGAAAAACTATATCCTTATAAAAAAATAACCCCTTCCTCCGAATATGGCGGAAGGGGTGAGCGATATTCGCCCTGGATGTTATTATTTAATTTAAGCTATACATAAGCACAAAGGGCTGGGTATATGTTGTGCCTTTTTCATTGGTCAGTTCTGCCCTGACGAATTTGGCACCGTCTATGTTTATATCGTCCAGGTCGATAAAATCGCCGTTTGCTATTATCCCCTTGTCGGTTTTCCAGGTTATTGAATTAGCAGTGGTAGCGGTTATCTTTATATCGGTTCCGTTGTCCGTCACTTCAATACTGCTTATTCTCGGGACCGGGGGGTCTTCTGAGCCGCTTCCGCCAGGTTCGTAACAAAAGTAAAAGGCTCCTTTGAGCATGGCTTCCCTTAAGTCTTCCACGGTCAATTCTTTCATGAGCATGAACTGATAGCTTTTAAACAGATTGTTTTGGTTATGCATATCATCGTTGCTGTATCCGAAAACAATTACTTCCGGCATTACCAGGGCGTTCACCCTATCCCACGTTTGTCTGTCGTTCGGATATCTGTCCCCTTGATTGTGAACTTCCATGCCTATCAGGGGCTCTTTGTAATATTTTTTGTAAAGGTTCGCATACCAGTCAACGGGACGAGTGTATCGCCCCGGATGATTCATGAAAGCAAGGCCATTCCGTTCATTTACCTCCTGCAGTGCGAGTTCTTCTTGACCGGATCGTGGTCCGCCGTAATCATTGAAAAGGCTGCAGATATGATCCGTATTGGAAAGCTCATTGCCCTGGATAGCCAGCATTCCAAAATCATCAGGATCTCTATTCCATTTTGTCCATGGCCAGGTTGTATCGGGATCGTACCCGTAACCATCATGGTCGGTTAAGGCAAGTATCTTGTAGCCCGCGTTGTAATACCTGTCAATTGCTACTTGCGGTGAAAAGCTTCCATCGCTTTGATTCGTATGGGTATGAAAGTTAGCTTTGTATTGCTCGTAGGTTTCCCAATCTACATCCTCGTAAGGGTTGTAGTATACATATGCTCTGCCCGGTTCTCCCGGATTGTTCGATGCTCCAAACCATTTTTCTTGAAGCTCTTCTTCGACGGCTTTCCGTTCATCATCAGAAAGTTTTCTGTCGTAAATGCGTATTTCTGATATTTTACCTTCCCAGGGATAACGGGAAGAAGAAGAGGAAGAACTCGTACCGCTACGGCCAATAGCCGTTTTACCCCAGGAAATGCTTTCATTAGTTTCATGAGAATCGGTTAAAGCACCGTCGACAAATGTCCGCATCTCCTGTGAGTCATAATCAAAGGTCAATACATATGGGCCTGCTTCATCAGTGAATGAGCAATTATTAGTGTAATCGCTAATTCGAGCAACTATATGGTTGTTTTGTTGGCTAATACTGATGCTTATCGCATTTTTTTGATTATAATTGCCCATTACCACCTGTGTACCGCCACGCATGTTGTCATTCTCCAAGACGAGAAACATGGTTATGGAATCCGTAGTCAGGGTGCCATTTGCCCAATCTAGATT
>LFSJ01000185.1:10498-20853 GCA_001512695.1 Tepidanaerobacter sp. DTU063
CCGTCCTGTAAATTCAATGCCGAAGCATCCAGGTGGAAAACTAAGCCTTCAATGGGTTCCTGTTTTTCCAATACCACAATGCTAAAAGCACTTTCCACCTGGTTAGCTTTGCTGTCCACGGCTTTTACTCTGAAGCTGTAGCTGCCTTGGGTTAGAGCTTCATCCTTAACCTTAACCTCATTGCCTTCAATCTTGAAGAAATCGTTGTAGGTATCACCTTCTCCCTTTGCTAACAGGTAGATGATGTCACCGATTCCATCGCTGGCAGTTAGGGTTCCCACAACGGCATCGGCTGCAACCTTGCTAGAACCTTCCCGGAGGTTGGGAGTCGGATTAAAGTGAACTGCTGATATCGGTTTCGGTTCCGACATGCCGAACCATTTTCTTTGAAGCTCTTTTTCAACAGCTTTCCGCTGCTCATCGGTCAGGGCACGGTCGTATATTCTTATCTCGGCAATATCGCCTTTCCAGTACCATTCTGAAATGTTGCCACCTATTTCGCCGCCGTTCCTGCCTATGGTAGTCTTGCCCCAGTCTATGCTTTCGGTGAGGTTCCCTTCTGAAGTCTGGATGCCGTCTACATATGCTGTGTGCTTTGTTTTAGTGACCTTATAGGTTGCGATATAAGGATCTGTGCTGCCAGAGAAATTAATCCTATTGGACCTACTGGAAACGGTAGCGGTCAACTTCTTTTCATTCGTGCTGACGTGAACACATACGGCACCTTTTTCATCGTAATTGCCCATGACCGTCTGTGACTCATTCATACTATCGCTTTTCAGAACCATGAAAAGGGTTATTTCATCGGCGGTCAATCTGTCGTTGGTCATATTCCAGCTGAGGTCAAAATATTGATTTTCTCCGTTGAACCTTACAACCGGTTTCCCGTTTAAACCATCTTTGACGAATCTGGGCCGATTAGACTCCTGATCCTGACTTACCACATTTTCTGTATCAGACAAGTCCTTCCAAGTTTTAACTGATGCTCCATCCTCCAAGTTCAGAGTTGAAGCATCCAGGTGCAGGACCAGGCCTTCAACGGGCTCGGCGTCAGTTCTTGGAAAGATTGCTGTAACTACACCGGAATTTGCCTCATTAGTTACGTGAATTGCTCCAGATACCTTGAAGAAGTCTTCCGGCACACCCTTAAAGGTATAGCCGCTTTTTGCAGTCAATGTGATGGTTGCGGTATAAATCGTACCTGCCTGGAATACATCATGGTCTGGCTCCCAGCTAATTGTCCCGCTATACTGCGAACTATCGATAATGCAGCATTTTGATGGGTTGCCGGTTACCGGAATCGGCACGCCGCTGATATCCGCCAAATTAACCGATACTTTCTTGGCCAAGGCATTCATGGCTGCTCGTAATTGTGTATAGGCGGCTACTATTTCCTCCTGATTGGGTGCTTCTTTAGCTAAGACTTTTTGAGCATATGCTAGGGCAATTTGGAATATTGACCAGCTTTCATCCGTGTAATCATCATTTGTTATTTTTAGAGCGTCTTCAACTGCCGCTAGTAGCGCACTTTTGTCCACTTCATCGATTTTCATTACCGGTCCTACGGCATTGCTTATCTTTTCACCGGTATAATTTCCCATGCCAATTGCTTTAACTATTATCCACTTGCCTACATCATCTTCGGTCAATCTATAGCTTATACCCGTTGCCTCATCAATAACCTCATATTCACCATCTTCCGCATCGGCTCGCAGCCACAGGAATTCAACTGTTGCGTCTTCTGGCGTCACAATAGCTTTCAAGTCTTCACCGATCACAGCATTGCCGCTAATTACAACAGAATCTATGGGCTCGGCAATAGGTTCATCATAATCTTCTATCGCGTAAACGGCACAGGATGCAGTGTAGCCTCCGTCATTTGTGGTGACTGTAATAAAGGTATTGCCCACAGCCAACGCTTTAACGGTTCCATTGCCGTCAACCGTTGCCACACTGCTATCGTCTGATGCCCATGTCACCCCTTTGTTGCTGGCATTGGAGGGCATAACAGTGGCCTTTAAGGTAACTTCCTCGTATACCCTGAGCGTTACGGTTTCTCTGTCAAGAGTGACACCGGTAACTCTGACCGTTTTGCTGCTGCTCCGTGATGCCCTGACCTTTTTCCCGGCTATCTCTGCAGTAACGACTGATGCAAGGGTATAACTCTTAGGTGCAGTTTCCAGCACGGCACCGTTGGAATTAATCCTTGCCCTATCAATGGTGCCTTTGCCACTGATCCTTGCTGGGGCATTTACAGTAAGCTCTTTAACCCGGGAACCTTCTTTTAGTTCTACATCGGATTCTTCATTTATCCGGAGATTATTGATGGTGGTATTTTTCAACACTTCTATGTTGCCATTGCCTTCCACGTTGACATTCTCAAAATTGCCTTCAAGGGTTACCTTGTCATCATTTAAAATTCTTAGTTCATCGATTCCGTCAGCTTTTAAGTGCACACCACAATTCAAGTTTAATCTCTTGATTTTTGTGTCACCTGATGCAGTGATTCTGGCATTTCTGGCCCCTTTGTTTACCTCTACTTCTTTACAGCTAAAGTCAATAAGGTCAATGTTTGCCCCACCATTGATGATCGTTTTGCCTTTAACCGTTACATTTTCTAAGGTTATATCTCCTTCAGCTATACCTTCATTCAAATAGAGGTCTCCCTCAATAATCATGTTGCGAAGCGTTATGCCCGGCAGGTTAATTACAATATCCTGCTTAACGGTTTCGATGCCTTCTTCGGGGCCGTAAACGCCCGGTAAATAATACGTGCCCTTCTCTCCTGCCAGAGCTTTGTCCAACATGGTTATGGTTTCCGCCCGGGTTATGAAGCGGTCCGGTCTGAAGCTTCCGTCGGGATAGCCCGTCATGTAAGCTTTCTCGGCCAAGGTGCCGATATAGTCCTTACTCCATGGGGGAATGCTGTCTCTATCGGTAAAGTTTAGCGCCTGAGGTTTCACGGAAAGATTTAGCGCCTTACAAAGTGCCACGGCAGCCTCTTGACGGCTTATTTCCTTGTTGGGCTTTACAGTTCCATCCGGATAACCTGAAATGTACCCTGCAGCTATTGCTTTGACCACTTCATCGTAAAACCAATCCGTTCTTTGAACATCTGTAAAATTTGTTGCAGCCTTTTTGTTAAAGCCAAAGGACCTGTTGACAAGGGCCATGAATTCAGCCCTGGTTATATTGTTATCTGGTTTAAATGTCCCATCTCCATATCCGCTGACAATGCCCTTATTGACCCATTGGCTTATTTTATCCTTGGCCCAGTGGTCACTTATGTCGTTAAGTACCGTGCTTGGAGCTGCTATCCCTGAAGGAACTATGATTCCCACGAGCATCGTAACAAGTATTATTAAACTTGCTACATACTTAATTTTTTTTCCATTCAATATTGTCACCTCCAACAATTTTAGCTAATAAGGTAGTAGCCGATTCAAGTTGCGACAATACTCCCCTGTTAGCCCCATCATATTGGCCTGACCTGCAGGGTTATCTTAGAACTCACACCACCTTTCCTTGTGATCTACATGTTTTTAATCACCTCCCTGTTCTCTATATTTTTTATTTTCTGAATTCTAAAGCTGCTAGTTACGCATTTTGGGACTAAAAAATTAACGGCGATACTCTCTCAGCAATCGCCTGAGATGATTTGCCGGTAAGATGCAGTTGAACAAATTTGTCCTTCTACCTCCAGCGCCATAATATTATGGATAATTCAACTGTGTAATGTAGTTTATTTTATTCTTTTTTTAGAAAAATATTCCTCCTTCGAAGGGCAATAATTTGTCTGTATTTTTCGATAATTTTTGATTTCCTCGGACATAAATTATGGTAGAATAGGGGAAAATCTGAAATACCATAAAAACTCTTGATGAAAATTTCTTTTGCGGGCCCTATTAGCTCCTTCTATACGACAAAAACTTCTTCTATGTCGTAAAGCTTAATCGCTTGTGTTTTACAGGCAACCCTACATACGCCGCAACCGTAACATTTTTCGGTGTTTATATAGCATTTGCCATGGGTAACGGAATATTCTATCGCACCGAATTGACAAAGGCTCATACAGTTCCGGCATCCAATGCAAAGTTCCATATCTATCTTAGCCCTATACTCAGCCTTGAACATGAGCTCAAGCAGGTCCGAACCTACCTGGTACCTGTAAGCAAGGCAGTCCCGATCGCAGTTGCAAATAGCTCCTATAAAAGGGCTCTTAAGGGTCCAAATAGAATGAACCAGGCCTTTTTTGTCAAAATCCCTCAGAACCATTTTTGCTTCCGAAGGGGTCAGCACTTCCAGATTTGCCTTTAGTTCCGGCCAATCAACATTGTAGTCCGTAGGGTTTATTCCAAGGAGCAGGCAGTACCTGGCATTGCTTTTTCCGGCAAGTACGGTGCGGCACACACAGGGCACTCTCGTGATGGTCTGAACCATTTCTACTATTTTTTCAGCATCTTCAAGGGGAACCACCTGACCGAAGTGGAACTTTTTGGCACTGACATTGGCTATCTTTCTTATAAAGCGGTGGGCAAGGGGCATCTTCTTTTTTACCCATTCCAGTCTCGATAAATTGTCTTTGGAACTTTTGCGCACTCTGGGAACGAACTGCTCTATGTAAGTCCTGCGGCCCGGGTCATTCAACAGTTCCCTTGAGTAATTCTCCATGATTTCGTACCACTTTTTCCCTTCACCGTGCTTGGTGCAGAATTCACACATTCTACCACCTCCAAAATATTAAATATATGGATGGATATATATGATTTTTTCCACTTAATTGGTATTTAATTCACATTTTATGCAAAAGGCGAGCATTTACAATTAAAAAAGCTGTGCCTTATCGCACAGCATTTCAAGCTTTTTTCGGTGTATAGCTGCTTATAGCAAGTTGATTAGCATTTTTTCAAATTTTTTATCTGATAGTATTTCGTTTGTTATAAACTCACCATTATAAAACAGACTGTATGTAGTAAAAGGAGCCGGCGCATTTTGAGCCTGTTCTGTAGTCTCAAATCGAATTGATTTAAAAGGTGTATTTCTTGAATGAGCAATGCCTTCAATCAGGGGAACGTATTTGGCGGTAAATGGGCATTGATGTGAGTAATAAAGAAATTGTCCAAGTATATATGGCGCGGAGGAGTCAACCAAATCCCAGTTGTTGACGGCTCCGATATTGTTGAGGTACGTGTTGACTATTTCTTCACGTTCCTTTTCATCCTTTGCCTTTTCAAACTTGTGGACCATCATGAAAAGGGCTGTAAGGCGGCATTCATGATAAGGTTCACTGAGCAGCTTTTCAATATCTTTCAAACTGACAAGCTTGTAATATTTCCTGGCCACTTTTCTCTGGTCCGGCACTACAACTCCCAAAAAACGGTCCCCTTCACCGTATCCGCCTTCAAAGGCTTGAAAGAACCTGGGGAAAAAGGCGGCTTTTTCTTCATTAATATGTTTTTTTAGTTCCTCCTTGATTTTTTCTACAGATTCCAAAATAGTCACCTCATTACCATATCTTTGGTATGATTCTTTTGGTTTCTTTCATGTATTTTTCATACTCGGGTATTGCTCTTTTTAGGAATTCTTCTTCCACCCTTATTCTCCATATAAAGCCGATGATTGTAACCAGGGATAGAACTAAACTATAGAATGAATTGAGGATTAACGGAAATCCAACAACTTGTAAAATATTGCCTGCATAGGCCGGATGGCGAATGTGTTTATATATTCCTGTTTTAACTACTTTTTGATTTTCCCAAGTCTCTACATCTCTTGAAAAGTATTTGCCGAGGGTTTTTATTCCCAAAGCTCTTATTGCTATACCCAGTAATACTAAACATATTCCCAAAATGGTAAAAAATAAATTATGTCTAACTATATATGCATGTTCTAAAACAGGCATAATTAGCGAGGTAAACCAGGTCAACGAAATGAAATGAGTTGTCATGTCACGGGATTTGTTATCTCCTGATTTTTGGCCCTTGTAGAAGTATTTGTCAGATAATAAGCTCAATGCTACAAAAGAAATATATACATAAATATAAGTTTTATTTATGCTGTCACCATATTTTTCAACAAAATTCCAAGTGTAAACATACAACGATATGATAATTGCTTTTGTTAAAAGGTTAATAGCTTTGTCCATATGAATCACCATTTAAACTTTTCACTAATATTCCCTTTCTATGCTTACTCTTTTAAAGATCAAAATCATCATCTAGAAGTTCTCTAACAGCCTTTTTTATCATACTATAGGGATAACCCCTTCTCTGTAAAAAAGCTACAAGTTTTCGCATCTTATCTTTGGGTGCATCATTTCGATAGCTGGTATTTAGCTTCTTTCCAGCAAGCGTTTTGCAGGCAGCAAGGGATTCTTCCTCATCGAGAATTTCTGATAATACACTCTGGATGATTTCCTTTGATATGCCTTTTTGGAGTAGCTTTTGCTTTATTAGAGCCTCTCCACTGTGTTTTAGATTCAATTCATCATTGACTAATGTTTTGGCAAAGGCATAATCATCTATATAGTTGTATTTCTTAAGAAATCGCACCGTCTCTTCGATTATGTCCCTTTCAAAACCCTTTTGGTGTAATCGGCTTCTGATTTCATGCTCGCTTCGGGCCCTATAACCCAATAGTCTTAAAGCATAGTTTTTAGCCTTGCTCTGTTCTTCTGCTAATACGACTTTTTCAATATAATCTGCAGGCAATTCTTTTCCCACAGTCAAGTTGTGCGAGACTATTACATCTTCGTGAACTGCAAAAGCAAAGCTATCGTCAATATACACATTAAAACGGTTCTTGTTTTTCTTCTGAACTTCTATAGCAGTTATTTTTCCCATAATAGTTCCTCTTTCTGCTCCTCTTACAAACAGTATTCTGCTGAAAAACTATAGTTTCGGCTTTACAACTGCCAGATTTAATACAATAATTTTCCTTCCATTACTGTCACTGCTTTCCCGGAAATCAATACTCTCTCCCCGGCAACATCGACTTTTAAAATGCCGCCCCTCTCCGAAGCTTGATAGGCGGTAAAGCTTTGTTTCTTGAGTTTTTTCATCCAGTATGGGCCTAGGCAGCAATGAGCAGAACCGGTTACGGGGTCTTCGGGTATCCCTACTCCTGGGGCAAAGAACCTGGAAACAAAATCATATTCTTTGGATTTTGCAGTAACAATAACTCCCCTCATGGGAACTTTCATGAGCTTTATAAAATCGGGTTTAATATTTTTTACAATTTCTTCGGATTCCACTTCAATGATATAATCAAAAACATTTCTCCCTACATAAATGGGGTCAACATCAAGAGCTGATATAAGCTCTGTCGGAGCTTCTGCTTCTTTTTCGGGCGTGGCGGGAAAGTCCAGTTGAATCCAATCTTCATTCAATTTGGCAGATAGCAAGCCGCTTTTTGTATAAAATTTGGCTTCCTGCTCTTTTTTTAAATACCCTCTTTCCCACAGGATATGAGCACTGGCAAGAGTGGCATGGCCGCACAGGTCTACTTCGGAAGTCGGTGTGAACCAGCGCAGGTTGTATCCTTCACCATCTGACAACAAAAAGGCGGTTTCGGACAGATTCATTTCCATAGCAACATTTTGCATCCAAGCATCCTCTACTTGCCTATCCAGCACACAAACAGCAGCAGGATTTCCCTGAAAGGGCTTCTCTGTAAAAGCATCTACCTGATAGATTTTCATGTTAAAACCTCCATTTCAGCTTTTTCATAGCAGCAATTATGACAATATAAACAAATACTTTAGGTTATCTCAATGGCATTTCGGCCGTGTTGAATAAAAAAATAGAAATTTACTGAACGTAAATTTCCCTTCCCGTTTTCAGTATTTCTTTATAGTAAGCAGACAAAACCCTTGTTCTGATTTCTGCTTACATTTTATCTAAATTTTCACTTTAGTTCAAGCAAAATTGTCAGACCAAAGCCTTTATGCCCAACAGACAGAGCAAGTGAAATGGATAGAATACCCGGTACAGCATCCTGTTAATCTTTATTTCCGGAAATGATTCATGTAAAGACCATACAATGATTATACTACCTAGTATACTCAGCTGTTGAAACCAGGCAAAATAAAAAAAGTAAGCGAAGTTTGCAGCAGCGTGGGCCAAGAGTATCATGTAAGGTTCTTTGATGAATCTGTATATTAATACCATCAAAACAGCATAAGAGCCGTATTCGAAAAAACCGGTTGCAAGAATTATCGTTAAAAGTATTGATATGATAATATGCTGGATTTTAGCTTCTTCCATGAGTTTAAGGATTATAAGACATACTGCAAGGGTGAATATGATGTTGAGCTTGTCTATTCCAAAAAGTTTGCTGTATATAGGTTGACTTACAACGGCCAGAAGTATAAGTCTTTGGAGATACTTTTGAAAAGAGCTGGTATGGTGAAAACCCCTGACCAGCAGGAAACAGTATATGGGGAAAGATATGCGCCCAATAATCCTTAAAAATACCTGTTCCGGGAAGAAAACCGCACCGATGTGGTCAATCAGCATTGTGGCCATGGCAATAATCTCTAGCATACAGTTGCTCCTTTTAAAAATCTACCAAAAAACTTAAAATTACCATCAATATGTGTTGGCTTATATTTTATAATAATCTTAGGTTCTACATTATTTGGAAACTTTCCAGTTCCGTTAATGGGATATGGAATTTCTCCTAATAATAGGCTATTATATAGCATTAACATGGTATGTAAAATCTAAAATCAATTCATAGTTCTTTTGTTTAACCTCTCGCGACTTTTGCAGGATACCACTTGGAAAACCACAATGTAAACAGCCCCATTAATGAAGGAGCAAGTGCATTGATGAGGCCCGTGTACTTTGACAGGGCACTTTGCATCAAGAAATAAGAATATGTGGCAATGATTAGGTACATCAAGCCCCATGCTGTTGTTAAAATCCTGTTTGTCTTGATAAATAGAGGATTTTCAAAAGCCTCGTCACCGTTATAATCATGGCTTGAATAGTATGCTGACAAGGGGATTTTAAAAAAGCTCGATACCAACCACATCAAACCGAATAAAAAATACGATGAACAAATAATCAATGTAGCGTTTACATCAAGCAAGGCCAAAACACTCAAGCCGGAAACCATCAGGATACTTATTCTATCGTTTTCAGCAAATTCTTCTCCTGCTTTTTTTGCATAGTACAGATATTCAGAAATTCTGCCTTCAAGCTGGGCTATGGAAAACAGCTCTCCCTCCGGACATATTATCTTTGTCAGTTTTTCTCCAAACATTATCTCGAATTGGCGAAAAAGGGCGTCGTAATTATTTTTCACGGTATAAAAGCCGCATGTGGAGATAAGGATATAGCGTTGATGTGACAAATCATATCGAGGAGGATGACCGCTTGTCCCGTCTTCATTAATGGTCATATAGGGTAAACTTGTGGGCAGCGTGCGGTCAAGAAAAGCCTTGATTTTAGAAGGCATGCCGAAATAATAAAGGGGAAAGCTCCATACAATCAAATCTGCATTTATGTACTGCTCTATGAGTTCCCCCATCTCATCTTTGATCACGCATTTACCCGGCGTTTTCGTCCAACAAGTAAAACAACCCCGGCAATGCTGAATGTCCTTCTCGCTAATATTTACTATATTAATGTTGTGCCGTTGCTTGCTGCACATCCCGTCTAAAAAAGCTCTTGTTATTTTTAAGGTGTTGCTTCTTTCGCCCTTCGGGCTGCCGTTAAGTACCAAAATATTCATCACACTAACCCCAAAAGATTATTATCAATCCATATCTTACCATCTATATTACCATAATTCAGCCCATTAAATAAATATATTGTTAACAATAAAACCTGAGTGTATAAAAAAACAGGCGATAACTCTATCACCTGTCGCCCATTTTTTTACACCTTTAACCAATTACTTCATCTAATCTGTCTGTTATCAAATAAAAGTAAATTTTTACCTTTTTAGTTAAATATGAACAGAAAAGACCGAACTGCACGTTGCGTAATGTTCGGTCTCTCGTGTTTATTTGATGTTATTTGTTTTCCAATTGCAGAATGGCCAGGCAGATTAAACCTATGGATAGAAGGGTGATTGCTGTATTAGCCTCGAGTTGTTTTAGTATGTTTAATACAAGGGTTGCAATTCCCATGGCCAGGGCTATTCCCGAAAAGATTACTTTTTTAAAAGCTTTGTCCATTATTTTTCTCCTTTCTCATTTCGCATATTTGTTTGTATCGAAAACAGTCTACTATATGGTCGTTTACCAATCCAGTTGCTTGTAAGTGGGAATAAACGATAATTGGACCTAATAATTGAAAACCTCTGTTTTTTAAGTCTTTGCTTATTTCTTCGGACAGCTTGGTTTT
>LFSJ01000185.1:20870-24824 GCA_001512695.1 Tepidanaerobacter sp. DTU063
CCGAATTCTTTTTGAATCTCTATGAATCTTTGGGCATTATTGATTGACGCCCTTATTTTCCTTTCGTTTCTAATTATGCCATCACAATTCATCAGCTCTGCAACTTTTCTCTCGTCATGCTTGGCTACTTTACTGGGGTCAAATCCGTCGTAGGCTTTTCTATAGCCTTCCCTCTTTTTTAAAATGGTAAGCCAGCTAAGGCCAGCCTGAGCAGACTCAAGGACCAGAAATTCAAATTGTTTCCTGTCATCAAAAACTGGAACTCCCCATTCTTCGTCATGATATTTTATGTATAACTCATCTTTTTCACACCAAGAACATCTCTTCATTACAATACTCCACCCCCAAAATAACATCAAGGGGATAAGCTTGATGAGCTTGGCCAAACTTATCCCCTCATTAATTTATTCTATTGCCATAGCAGCATAGAAACCTGTGCGAATAGCGTTGCCTACTTTGCCTACCTTTTCGGCATCTCCAACGACTGTTGTTTTTATATAATATTTTGCCATGACTTTGTCAACAAAGTCATTTTTGTTAGTCTGTCCGAAAGCTATGATGACGGTATCTGCTTCAATTTTCTCCTTATCACCATCTTGCTTTTCGATGATGACACCGCTGGAATCGATCTCAATGACTTTGCTGTTGGTCATAAGGGTTACATTGTTTTCAGCAAGCATTCTCATAAGGCTAATTTTATTTATGGGCATGGCATCCCTAGCGCATTCATCAAGCATTTCTACCACAGTTACCTTTTTACCTTCCATAGCTAATTCAAGAGCAGCATCGCATCCACTCAAACCGCCACCGCAGATGACGATGTTCTTGCCGCTTACACCCTTGTGATGGGCTGCTACCACATCTACCACATTAGCATTATCTATACCTTTTATTGCTGGCATAATCGGCTCTGAACCGGTAGCTATGATAATGTAGTCGGCAGCTTCCAGCAAGGGATCGTCAGCTTTGACTTCAGTGCCCAGGACTACCTTTACACCAAGTTTTTTGAGCTGGACATCATACCAGTCGATGAGTTCACTAAGGCGCTTTTTAAATGGTGCAGTAGCCACCATCTTAAGGATTCCACCTATAAAATCCTGCTTTTCGTACACCGTAACCTTGTGGCCCTTGAGGGCTGCTGTACGGGCTGCCTCCAAGCCTGCGGGACCAGCACCAATTACCACAATGTTTTTAGGCTCGTAAGTCTCCTCGATCTCCATATAATTTTCAAAGCCTGCACTGGCATTGACTGCACAGCTCAGCTGGGTTAAGCGGTCAAAAATCCTGCCGATACACTCTTCATTACACAAAATACAGGGGCGCACATCTTCCCGACGGTTCTCCATAAGCTTTTTGGGGAAATAGGGATCTGCTATGGCTTGTCGGCCGAACATGATAAAATCGCAGTCACCGGAATTGAGAAGTTCCAGGGCAGTTTCGGGGCTGTGGTTTCCGGAATTCAATATAGGTACATTCACATGCTTTCTTGCCTCTTTGCATACATAGGCCATACAGGCTTCACCAAGATAGTGTGGCGGGAAAATGTAATCCATGCTCTCATAGGCTCCGGCATCCACATCAAAGGCATCCACGCCTGCTTCCTCCAGGATCATGAGCAATGGCATGCTGTCCTCTATAGTCCGACCTCCATTGAATCGATGATCAAGGGCTATTCTAAACAGAATCGGCATATCATCTCCGACAACACTGCGAATGGTCTTTACGATTTCTACAGCAAAGCGCGCCCGGTTTTCCAGGCTCCCGCCGTATTCATCGGTGCGCTTATTCCAGATGGGGGATAAAAACTGGTCGATCAGGTAACCTGCATGGGCGTGAATCTCAATGGCATCGAAGCCTGCTCTTTTTGCAAATAGGGCAGCATTGGCCCAATCCTTCATCATCTCATGAATCTCTTCAGTGGTTAAAGCTCGGCATATGACGTTGGGATCGTAGAAAGAAGGGATTTCTGAAGATGAAATGGGGACTCGTTCACCAATGTTTGGCATGCCATTGCGGCCTGTTCCGGGACTCAAAGAAATGCAAATCTTGGCTCCCCATCTGTGCACTCGCTCACAAAGGACCGTAGCCTTAGGAATAGCACGTGGGTTATCAACGGCAATAGTGGGGCCTCCCTGGGCTGTCACTTCATTTATAAACATGGAACCGGTTATAATCAGTCCTACTCCGCCGCGAGCTCGCTCTTCATAGTATCTGATGCCCTCTTCGCTTTCGGTGCCGTCCTGCATTGGAGTAAATGTTCCCATGGGGGACATAACAATGCGGTTTTTCACCAGCATTTTGCCTATTCTCATGGGCTCAAACAATTTGGCATACTTGTTTTCCATATTCATTTTCCTCCCCTTTCAAAATCCCGCTAATATTATTTGCCTGTCAACTTTAATATATCCTACCACTTTCTTTAAATCAAGAAAGTATTATCTTATTATTCTTGCAAAATAGACACCCTATGATAAAATTTCGTTTCCTGCGCTTTTTTGAATCTATTTATGGTTCAAGAATTCTGTTGCTATTACAAAATATTATACTTCAATAATTATGGATAAAACGCCAAATCCTTTTTATGATTTGCATATTCGGTGCTGGCCGTGTCTGATTATGAAATATCATGTCGGAGTTTATGGACTCGTCCTTGCATATTGTAAGAAATATGAATATAATAAAATCAATTCTTAATATATTGCCAAAAAATATAGGGGGTTTTGATATGCAAACCTACGATGTCATTATAATAGGTGCTGGAATAGTGGGCACGTCCATCGCAAGGAATCTCTCCCGCTTTAAGTTGGATATATTGCTGCTGGAAAAGGCCAATGATGTGGGCATGGGTTCAACCAAGGCTAATAGTGCCATTGTCCATGGGGGTTATGCTGAGAAGTATACCGCTCTTAAAGGGAGATTGTGCTATAAGGGCAGGGTCCAGTTTAAGCGGCTGAATGAAGAGCTGAATTTCGGATTTGCCCAAACCGGCTCTCTGGTTGTTACTACGGAAGATGACACCAAGCCCCTGGAAGAGCTCATGGAAAATGGCATAAAAAACGGCCTACATGACTTATCAATAATAGGAGCTGAAAAGATTAGGCAATTGGAACCGGAGCTGTCCCGTGACATAAAATACGCACTGTACTGTGAGGGTGCTGGGGTTTGCTCTCCCTATGAAATGGCCATCGCTTTGGCAGAAAATGCAGTGAAAAACGGCGTCGAGCTGAAGCTGGAAGAGGAAGTAACCTCTATTGAGAAAGTAGATGGTGTTTTTAGGGTGACCGTAAACGAAAAGAAGGAGTATCTCGGCAGGTATGTCATTAATGCGGCAGGAATTTATGCAGATAAAGTATCCAAGATGGTAGGGGTAGATGACTTTGAGATTCTTCCCAGAAGCGGCCAATTTATGATTTTTACTAGAGGGTCAGGTGATCCCATCAACACGGTGGTGTTTCAGTTGCCGACGAAGCTCGGAAAAGGCGTGCTGTTGACCTCTACATACTACGGGAATCTGCTACTTGGGCCTGATGCAAAGGACGATGGGGAAAGGGAAGACACCTCCACCCACGTGGAGCGCTTAGCTGAAATCTATAGGCAAACCAAGGCCCTTTACCATAAGCTTGACCCGAGGCTTTTCATCAGAAGTTTTACCGGCATCAGGGCCAGGAGTTCTACGGACGATTTTATCATAGAAGAAACCCGTGTCCCCGGCTTTATAAATGTAGCCGGCATCCAGTCTCCGGGCATTACATCTTCTCCGGCCATTGCGGATATGGTGGTTGACATTTTAAGCAAGGCAGGTCTTAGGCTGGAAGAAAATCCAAACTTTGATCCCTACAGAAAGCCCATCATCACCAAGAAGCCTTTGAGACCTTATAAGGAAATTAAGGATTTGCTTAACATCCCATCAGCCCCTGAAAAAATCATATGCAGGTGCGAGCAGGTCACCGAAGC
>LFSJ01000185.1:24897-26071 GCA_001512695.1 Tepidanaerobacter sp. DTU063
ATTTTTGCAGGTCAAGGGTTGTTGAAATAATGGAAAGAGAATACAAAAAGAGAATAGACCCATCTGATGACGTAGAGCGCAGCGGCGTAAAAAGGGTAACAAAATCCGAGCTGCTGGAATACTTGAAAAGCCAGCAACTACTATAAATTTATTTCATTGCGGTGACGGCTACGTAAGTGCCGGTGTTGAGATAAAACAATGGGTGTCTTGATAATAGTCGGTTCTATATCAAGGCACCCATTTATATTTAAGACAGTTTTACCATGTGATAGACCTTTTTGCCTTTTCTTAGTAGCAAGCTGCTATCTTCATCAAAATCCTTTGCGGTAATCTTCATGTCTATATCATCTACTCGGGAATTTGCGACGTAAATCCCGCCCTGCTTTATGAGCCTTCTGCCCTCGCTCTTTGAAGCTGTGAGGCCGGTCAGCATCAAAAGTTCAAGTATTTCCATGCCCTCAGCTATTTGCTCCCGACTGATTTGAGTTTGAGGCACAGATGTCAGGTCTGCACCGTCTCGGAAGAGGGCCCTTGCTGCATTTTGGGCCTTTATAGCCTCTTCCTCGCCGTGTATCAGTTTAGTGACCTCAAAAGCCAGCACTTCTTTGGCCTTGTTTATTTCGGCGCCTTCCAGGCTGCTCAGGCGCTTTATCTCATCCATGGGCAGGAAGGTGAGGAGTTTCAGGCACTTCTCCACATCCCTGTCGTCCACGTTTCTCCAGTACTGATAAAAGTCGTAGGGCGATACCTTTTCAGGGTCCAGCCATAGTGCACCGGCCTGGGTCTTGCCCATTTTGACACCTTCGCTGGTGGTAAGGAGGGTAAAGGTCATGCCGTAGGCCGAGGCACCTTCAACCCGCCTTATTAAATCGACACCGCTGATGATGTTGGACCACTGGTCATTGCCGCCCATCTGCAGCCTGCAGTTATATTTTCTGTACAGCTCTAAAAAGTCGTAAGACTGCATCAGCATGTAGTTAAACTCTAAGAAGGTGAGTCCCGTTTCCAGTCTCTGTTTGTAGCACTCGGCTGTGAGCATGCGGTTTACTGAAAAATGCCTGCCGATTTCCCTGAGGAAGGATACGTAGTTTAACTCAAGGAGCCAGTCGGCGTTGTTTAGCATATAGGCTTTATTGTCGGAAAAGTCAAGGAACCTCTCGAATTGCTTTTTGAA
>LFSJ01000185.1:26088-33003 GCA_001512695.1 Tepidanaerobacter sp. DTU063
GTGGCCGGCTCTTTGCATGTGGGCCATGGCCATCATGGGCAGCAGATGACCCACGTGAAGGCTGTCGGCAGTGGGGTCAAAGCCTACATAAAACACCACCTTCTCCCTGCCTAATAGTTCGCGAAGTTCTTCTTCATGGGTGACTTGTTCTATAAATCCTCTTTCCATTAAAACATCGTATACGTTTTGCACTTTAATGTCCTCCTCAGATATCTTATAAAATTTATAAAAATAAAGGGTTTCTCAAGTCTTTTTAAGGACGAGGAAACCCGTGGTACCACCTTAATTCGCATTATAAAATGCCTCATTATGATAACGGTATAAAAGCCGCCGAAAACCGGACACTCCAGGGCGTAATTCGCCGCTTTCGGTACTGCGGCCCTTTCACCAGCCGAGCCGCTCTCTTAATTGTAACCCGAAAGGACTACTTCACCCATTCATTGCATACCTTTATGAAATTGCTATTTAATATTATCATAATTAGTCATATTATTGCAAGGATTGTGTGCCGATTTCCTCAGAGTCGATTTGCTCCTGTATTTTACTTTCTTCAAGCTCTTTTTTCAGATTGTCGATGATTTCTTCATACTCTTTTATGGTCTTGGCCTGCCTTTTTATTTGAAGGTTCATCTTTACATGTCTTATTATGCCGAAAATCATTACGCTCAATGCTCCCAATATGGCCGAGCCGATGATTACTAAAGCCAGTGATGTTGTGAATTGGCCCAGCAAGGGAAATCTCACCACGATTTCCGTTGCATTCCAAAGGGCAAAGATGGCGACAAGAAATGCGAAAATCAGACCCCCGATTAAATAAAACTGCATTTTTCCACCTCCAATGACAAGCTTAAAGTTATTTATTTCTTTAATGAGAGGTAGAAATCCTGCTAGTTTGCAAATAAATTTAAAATTATTTTGCTTTTTTAAAGTACAAGTAATAAAGCCCCCGGTATCGGCAATTTCCAGGGGCTTTAGCTCACTGTTCCTGCTTTTTTTCTTCCATGGCTTTTATAACATCCTTGACATTTTTCTGGGCAATTTGGGCTTTTATTTTTATGAGGTTAGGGTCTTTTTCTGTGATGGCCCGGCTAAGCTCGTCCAGGGAAAACTGCAGCTTTGCGGCTTCATTCGCATCATCCACCTGGGATTTGACGTTTTCCCAGGAAATAAGGGCTTGGTTCATGGCTTCCGCAGCTCCCGCATCGTCGTTGTTTAATATCTTGTAAGCTGCCATTCTGCCGTAATAGATTATTTTCCTTGCCTCGGGAGGAGACTTGGTCTTGAAGAGTTTTTCAAAGTCTACCGTCTTGCCGTAAAGGTCATTGATCGCCAGGAGGCCCTGGTAAAGGTCCTGCCTGGTCAGGGTCATGGTGAGCAGGTTGAGGGTATTGCTAAAGTCATTAATCATTTCGGAACTGGCGCCGTTTTTCGCGGCTTCGGTCTGGAAATCATTCCACTGCTCGTGAATCCCGGCAATGTCCTTTTCCAGCTTCGGCCAGTCGGGCTGAGGCACGCTTTCGGCTTGATCCTGGGATGATTGCTGACGGCCTTGCTTTGCTTCCTGCTCCCCTTTTGAAGCTTCCCCTCCAGGATCGGGCTTTTGCTGCTCCTGATTCTGGCCCTGTTCGCCCCCTTGCTTTTGTTCGGGCGCTTTTGGAGGAGGTGCCGTCTGCATCAGGTACACTTTTTCGTATTCCCTGATTATGGACTCGATATCCGTCTGCAGCTCTTTCAAGGCCCGGGACTCCTTTTTTTGCGTATCGGGGCTTTTGGGGGGAGATTTGGCAGGTTTTCTTGAGCAAGCGGCTAGTAAATTTGCAATTATTAGCAGGCTAATGAGTATTGCCGCGGGAACAAAAACTATTCTCTTGGCTCTATGATGAACCATTTCCTTCACCTCAGTAAGAAGATTTTCGCAGAGTTTAACATCCTTACTGAGTATTTTTCCCGCTTGGCCCGCATTTATCCTAATATTTAAGCGTCGACGATGGCAAACATCAGCTCTCCTTCGGCGGCAATTTCCCCGTCAACGGTGGCTTTTGCCCTGCCCTTCCCTATATTGCCTTTTACTTTGCTTAGCTCCACCTCAAGCTGAAGTTGGTCTCCCGGCAGTACCTGCCGCTTAAATCTCATTTTGTCAATTCCTGCAAAAAGTGCTATTTTGCCAAGATTTCCTTCGGCACTTAAGATGGCACATGCTCCCACCTGGGCCATGGCTTCAACTATGAGCACACCGGGCATTACGGCTTTCCCCGGGAAATGGCCCTGGAAAAACTCTTCATTAAATGAGACGTTTTTAATGCCGACTGCCCGCTTGCCTTCTTCCAGTTCTAATATTTTATCCACCAACAAGAAGGGGTACCTGTGGGGAAGTATTTTCTTTATTTCTTCAATGTTTAGCATGAGCTTCACCTCACTAATCAAAGTATATCCCCCGAGTTACAATATATACCGGTCTTAGTTGCTCCCTGTAAATCAGACAGGGACGAACCCAGGAGTTCGTCCCTTCTAAAACATGTTCACACATATTTTGAGAGTTCTTCATACAGCTGCTGGGCAAGGCCGATTCCGCCATTTTGAGAGATATCCTCAGCCAGGGCCTGGTCGTGCATTGAGAGCACGATATCGTATGCCACACCCTTCTGAAACAGGCCTCCGTCAGGCACAGTGGCCCTCATGGATTTTAGCAGGTAGTTTATAAATATTGATTCAAACTGCTTGCAGGCCTCTTTCAGTTTTACTTTATCCTGGCTTTCTGTTTTTATAGATGAGATATTTGGCTGGTATGTAGGGATTAGACCCATGTTACCGTATATCATTCCCATACTTTACTCTCCTACCTCTTCAGGTTATTGGCCTGGGCCAGCATTTCGTCAGAGGTCTGCACCGCTTTGGTATTAACTTCATATGCTCTCTGGGCGATAATGAGATTTATCATTTCCTCGACGACTTTAACGTTGGACATCTCCAGGAAGCCCTGCAGCAAGGTTCCAAAGCCGGGGTCCTGTTCATCTTCCTTGATTATATATTCTCCCGAAGCTTCGGTGGCTTCAAAAAGGTTGTTGCCGATTGCCAGCAAGCCTTCAGGATTTAAAAACCTTGCAAGGCCTATGCGGCCGAGTTCCTCAATTGTCCCATCTTCGGCTGTTGCCGTGATCATGCCATCCGAGGAAATGCTGATATCGGTATATTCTTCGGGGATGGTAATGTAGCTTTCATCTTCACTGAGAACGTAGTATCCCTCGGAAGTTACCAACACCCTGTCGCTGCCCTCCAGGGAGAGTTTAAATGAACCATCCCGGGTAAAAGCAAGAGTCCCATCAGGCCTTTCCACTATGAAAAAACCAGGTCCTTCAATGGCTATGTCTAAGGGATTTTCTGTGGGCTGAAGGTTGCCTACGGTAAAGTCCCGAGTGGTGGCAGAAGGCCTGACACCGTGGCCTACCTGCAGGCCCACCGGAATCGCAGCGCCGGGGAGTAAATCGGGACTATCGGGCCTGCGCAAAGTTTCATATATTAAGTCTTTAAATTCGGCCCGATTTTTCTTAAAACCAGTTGTGTTAACATTTGCCAAATTATTGGAGATAATATCTATATTGAGCTGCTGAGCTTGCATTCCGCTGCTTGCACTCCACAGTGCACGCATCATAATGTATCCCTCCTTGATTTTCACTGCCTCTGTCGGTCAGCAGTGGAGGGCCCCTGAAAACCAGTCCGGCCCTTTATTATATTCTACCTACGTCGTTTATCGCCCTGTCCAATGTGGTATCGTGGGTTTGGATGACCTTCTGGTTGGCTTCATATGCCCTAAAGGCGCTTATCAAATCAACCATTTCCGCAACGATACTTATATTTGACCCTTCCAAGGCACCCTGGACTACATCTGCATCCTGTAAAGGTTCAGGGACTGCATCGGTGAAGTACAGGTTGTCCCCTTGTTTTTGAAGCTGGTTTAGGTCGGCAAAGGTCACTATGTTTAACCTGTCTATATACTCGTCATTGACAAAGACTTCCCCTTGCTGGCTTATGGTTATGTCCCCGGTCTGCAGGAGCTGCAGGGGCCCGTTTTCTCCCAGGACGTAGTAGCCTTCTTTTGTCACTAGGTATCCGTTACTGCTTAGGCTGAAACTGCCATCCCGGGTGTACCGTATGCCCTCGGGTGTCTGCACCTGGAAAAAGCCCTCTCCCCGTATGGCAAGGTCCAGGGGATTTGAAGTGGTTATTAAATGGCCCTGGTTAAAATCGGTATTTACTTCATCCAACATCACTCCCGTACCCATCATGCCGATGAAAGGCCGGGGATCTACAACTTTGTCTAGGCCGGCAGGCACGGGGTCGTGAATGCGATGAATGTTCATCTCAGGGAAAGCCCTAAAAATTGTCCTGTCCTTTTTAAAGGCCGTCGTATTTACATTTGCCATATTGTTTGAAATGACATCGGTCCTTGCCATTTCTGCCAGCATGCCCGAAGCTCCGGTGTAAAGGCCTCTTATCAATTAGTCACCTCCTCGCAAAAAACTTATTTAGTAAATATAGCACGCGGTCCAAGCTTGTCCAGGTTTTCAAGAGCTTTACCGGCACCTATGGCAACTGCCGATACTGCATTTTCGGCAACAATTACGGGAATGCCGGTCCTTGTGCTTATCAATTTACTCATGCCCTTGAGAAGCGATCCACCTCCGGTCATCACTATTCCCTTTTCGCTAATATCCGAAGCAAGTTCAGGAGGAGTCCTCTCTAATACACTGTAAATGGCATTTACTATATGCTCTACGGGTTCCTGCATTGCTTCACAGGTCTGAGCTGCGGTAATAGTGACATTCTGAGGGAGGCCGCTGATTAGGCTTCGTCCTCTTACTTCCATGGAAGCCGTTTTGTCTGCATCGGTTTCGGGGAAAACATGGGCTACGTTGATTTTAACCTCTTCGGCAGTCCTCTCACCTATCATCAAGTTAAATTCTTTCTTCACATACCTCACGATGGCATCGTCAAATTTATCCCCAGCCACTCTCAAAGACTCTCCGCAAACTATGCCCCCCAAAGAGAGTACTGCAATATCGGTGGTGCCGCCCCCGATGTCTACTACCATACTGCCAAAGGGCTTGGATATATCCAGGCCAGCACCTATGGCAGCAGCTATGGGCTCCTCTATAAGGTATGTTTGCCGGGCACCTGCGGCATGGGCTGCCTCAATTACCGCCCTTTTTTCAACGGTGGTAATTACCGTAGGGACACAGACCATCATCCTGGGCCTGAAAATCCTGCGGGGCGCTACTTTGCCCAAGAAATATTTGATCATGATTTCGGTTGTAGAGTAATCGGCAATGACCCCTTCCCTTAAAGGGCGTATTGCCACTATATTCCCAGGAGTTCGCCCGATCATCCTGCGGGCTTCCTCACCAACAGCCAATAGTTTTCCGGTGTATTTATCCATGGCTACTACCGATGGCTCTTGAAGGACAATTCCCTTACCCTTAACATAGACGATAATTGACGCAGTTCCTAAATCGATTCCTATATCCATGTGACTCTTGCTGCCTCCTGTCTAAATTACACATTTAGGAATAAATTCTACATTTTTGCCAAAAATCCTCTTTTATTCTCAGTTCAGTTTGAGATATTTTCTCCTGGTGGCCCTTCCGCCCCGGATATGCCTTTCAGCTTTGTTAAACTCCAAGACCTCCTTTACGAGTTTTGCCTTTTCCGGATTTATCTCAACCAGCCTTTCGGTCATGTCCTTGTGCACGGTGCTCTTTGATACCCCGAAAACCTTGGCGGCTTGCCTAACGGTAGCCTTTGTCGAAATAATATATTCCGCTATTTCAAGAATTCGTTCCCTCATGTAATCCTTCACGGCAGCTCCCCCTCAAAGCAATTTTAGTAAATATATATGATTCAAAATAGATTTATAGAAGGAAAAAATGATTCAGGGCGCAAAAAAAGCGGGCTTTTTTGCCACGCTTTTTTTGCTTGTCGCTGCTTACCTTCGGGTGACAGGCACCTATGCTATTAAGTTTTGGGGAGTTAGTTTAGTTTGGGGAGGTACTGTTCAGGGTCTATGTTTTTGCCGTCTTTTATAACTTCAAAATGAAGGTGGGGAGGGTCTTCTATTTCAAAAGGGGCCGTTTTGCCTACGGCTCCGATTACCTGGCCTTTTTCAACGGTATCTCCTTTTTTGACTAATTTGTCAGACTGAAGGTTGCCGTAGAGGGTTTGAATGCCCCCTCCGTGGTCCAAAATGACCACTACGCCTAACCTGGGATCGTTGCTCCTGACTTCCGCCACCGTACCTTTCATAGCTGATTTTACCTGTGTCCCCAGGTCAGCCGCGATGTCGATGCCAGGGTGGGCATTCCACTGCTCCAGGGTTTTCGAATAGACCAGGGTATCCATGGCAAAAGCCGTTATGACTTTCCCCATGGTTGGCATGGCCATGGTGGCCAAGACAGAAGCTGGGGCAGTTTCTTTCGGCTGCGTTTTGGCCTCCGGTGCTTGGTTTGAAACCTTTTCCTCAGGCTCTTCATCCTGCTTTATTTCAGGTTCCGCCTTTTCGGGAGGAGCTTCTGCTACTTCAGGGCTTTCCTCTTGAATAACTTCTTCATTGGGATTTATAACGGTATATTCTCTTCTCAGCTCTTCTTCATCTAATACCTGCTCGTTTAAGTCGATTTCCCACTCCCGGGTTAATTCTTGCTCGGCTTCCTGGCCAAAGTTAAAGCCTCCGTGGGTAGCTCTGTACCACCAAAAGAGGGTATTTGCACCTATTAAAAGTGTAATCAGCAGGACAGCGAGTACTGCCATTTTTGGCAGCTTTCTTATCTGCTCTATAGGTTTTGCCTTTAAAAAACCGGTAAATTTGTCCCTTGCCCATTTGATAATTGACGAAAAATTAACCGGCCATTTCAATCGATACAT
>LFSJ01000185.1:33201-34883 GCA_001512695.1 Tepidanaerobacter sp. DTU063
TATTGCCTACCTGCATCCTTTTTACCCGGCCACCTTCACTTGTCTCTATTATCTTCCAATCCTTTTCCGGGTTTTTGCTATCGATGACAATATCCGGCCACTTTTGTTTTAGCCGTGATAGCACCGCTTCCACGGAAAACTCCTGTTGTGCAAAAAAATGAGGGGAACTTTCTTCCCCGGGGCTTGGGACGCTTCTAAGGTAGGGAACTGGTTTTTCCCAGACGTCTTCCGAGTTTTCGGTTTTCCCGTTGCTAGTTGAAAAGAACAGGGGATCTATGGGCTCATCTTGGTAAAGTATAATCAAACTGGCCGTAGTATTTACAGCCTGGTTTATCTTGCTAAAGTAGTGGTAGTAGGAAAAAATCCCCCACTTTTTCAGCATTTCGCCTTTTGTAATCCAGGCTTGGCAATGGGTGGAATCATCGCATATGTCCGCTCCCGGGTGCAGGCTGCAGCCTCTGCCTCCTGCAGCCCTTAACCTTTTGTATACATAAGTCCTGGCTGCCACAGCCTGGGCTTTTAAAGCTTCAATGTGGAAGCTGGCAGGCATTTCAGCAGCCACTACACCTTTTACGTATTCCTCTAAGGGCAGTTTCTCTATCTTTTGGGATGAATTTATGTACAAGCTTATACTTTCGCCGACAGCTGCCTCCTTTGTACCTCTGGGCTCTTCTTGTCTTTGGGGCTGCATGGGTTTACAGCTCTTTACTGTGATTGCCGGGACGACGACGATTATAAAAATCATGAAGATAATTATGAAATAGCCTGCCCCTCTCATGCAATCCCTCCAAACCATGAAATAAAATAACATTATATTTTATTAGCCTTCGGAGGGATATATGAATATAAAAAATGCAGGTCCCGAAGAACCTGCACTTTCAATCTACTTTTTTTATATTAGCTCCTAGGTTTTTCAACTTCCCAACTATATCTACATAACCTCTGTCGATGTGGTAAGTGTGCATTACCTTGGTGGTACCTTCTGCTGCAAGGCCTGCTAAAATCAATGCCGCTCCGGCCCGAAGGTCCGTAGCTTTAACGGGGGCCCCGGAAAGTTTTTCAACACCCTCTACCACGGCGCTCCTTCCCTCAATCTTAATTTTGGCACCCATGCGCTTTAGCTCTTCCACGTGCATGTAGCGATTCTCAAAAACCGTCTCAATAACCATGCTGGTCCCGCAAGCTTTGCTCAAAAAGGCCATGATCTGTGCCTGCATGTCCGTAGGAAATCCGGGATAGGGCATGGTTTTAACATCTGAAGCAACAGGTCTTTCGCAGCCAATTACCCGAAGGCCTTCAGGCTCCTCGGTAATATCTGCACCGCACTCGATGAGTTTGGCTATTACGGGTTTTAGGTGTTCGGGCACCACATTTTCCAGCAGTACATTTCCTCCAGTTATAGCGCCTGCCACTAAATAAGTGCCAGTTTCGATTCTATCAGGTATAACGGTGTATGAGATTCCCGAAAGTTCCTTAACTCCCTCGATTTTAATGATATCGGTGCCGGCACCGCGAATTTTGGCTCCCATGGAGTTTAAGAAGTTGGCAACGTCGATTATTTCAGGCTCCTTGGCTGCGTTTCCAATGGTGGTCTGTCCCTCTGCCAGGGCTGCAGCCATCATTATATTTTCCGTTGCTCCTACACTGGGAAAATCCAGGTATATAGTCGCAGCTTTGAGCTT
>LFSJ01000185.1:35004-36498 GCA_001512695.1 Tepidanaerobacter sp. DTU063
ACTAAATCATAGGGGGCCTCGAAACTATCAATTGTACCGGCACTTATCTTTATAGAATCTCCTTCCCGCAGAGCTTTCGCTCCCAAGGAATTTAGAACTTCCGTCATGACTTTGACATCTTCAAGTTCAGGCGCATCTTCAATAATGCATTCGGACTCGGTGAGCAGTGAGGCGGCTATAACGGGCAGTACTGCGTTTTTGGCACTGCTAATTTTGACCGTGCCTTTTAGGGGCCTGCCTCCCTCAATGACAATGCTTGACAACGACTTCCCCTCCGATTGTACAGTATACTAGTAGTGTTTTAATATTCTATTGAAATAACCGGTATCCCAATCCATATATACGTCTTATCATCTTCCAAGTTATATCTGATGGCGATGTTTACATTGTAACATTTATCCATAATTTCTATGCAATCTACAAATAAGGGGCTGTATCCCATAAGGCTAAAAGTATACTCGTCTTTCATTATTTGCTTGTGGGAAATTTTAAGACAATCGTAAATATTCTCAAGGATTTGGTCTTGCTCGGCCTCATCTAGTTTACCATTAAAATAGCCTGTAACACAAGAGGTAATTTTTGACTCTCCTCCAAGTGACAGCACAGCTTCTTGGACTTTCTTCCCATAGTATACAAAATTATCAAATTTCCTGCCACTTACATTTACTACCAGGTACGTTTGAGGCTCTTTTTCATATTCTTCAGGTAGTCGAACGGATTGAAGAATGATATGTAAAAATGTTTCGGAATCTAACTGAACTCTAGTGTTTAATATTCGATATGATTCGCTGTTTTCCTTTATAATATCAAAAGTTTTTTCCCCTATTTCGAATATATCTATGATTTTATCGCGACAATTTTCCATTTGCGCGAATTCAAGGAACTCCCTGTTTATTACAGACCAATCAACGATATCTATCATATCCGGCTCTGCACCTGCTGCATTTAATGCTTCCTGCAGTACTTGTTCATTATCCCTACTCAAAGTCACTCCCGGAGTCAACAAGGTAATTAAAATAAATACAATAAGGCTCTTCACAAGCTTCATTAAAGCCACCCCCCATACTTACAAGTATTCTCTAGATTCTATTCCCCTCATTCAAGATTATTACCCCTTTGCCCAAACTTATGCTTAGATTCTAGTATGTGCCATATATTTCCTTCAGTGAATACTGCCTGTTTTTGTCTGTTGGAGCACAATTTTTTTGCATTTGCCGACTTTTTAGTTTGTTCATTTAAAAAACCCCCTACTGCTTTTTTCGCAGTAGAGGGTTTTTAATTCTAAGCTTCCATAACCATTTCTTTAATCTTCATGAGCCTTGTTATGGTGCTGCGTTCGTTTTCATCCAGTTTCATCGTTATATATTTTATATTTTCTTCCATGGTCGGTATCATTACATATTCTAGCGCATTTACCCTGCGGCGGGTCTTCTCTATTTCATCGGCCATCAGCTGACAGGCTTTCTCGATTTCTGATAGTTTCAGCATCTTTTC
>LFSJ01000185.1:36630-37303 GCA_001512695.1 Tepidanaerobacter sp. DTU063
CGGGCTATGACTATCTGGCGCTTCAGCCGCGTAAGCTCCATCCGGGTTGGATTTACCCGAGTCTGCATGTTTACTCTTCTCCTTTTTTAGGCAGGTATTTTTCGATATACTCGTCTCGAATACGCTTGAGTTCCGTCTTCGGCAAAATTGTCAAGAGTTCCCACCCTAAGTTGAGGGTCTCTTCTATGCTCCTGTCCTCGTTTTCTCCCTGGGAAACGTACCGCGTTTCAAATTCATCGGCAAATTTTGCAAAGAGCTTATCCGTATCGCTGAGGGCCGCTTCACCGAGGATTACTGCCAGCTCCTTCGCCTGCTTACCTCTGGCATATGCCGCAAACAGCTGGTTCATGGTGTCGGCATGGTCTTCCCTGGTCTTGCCTTTTCCGATACCCTTGTCTTTCAGCCTTGATAGTGAAGGTAACACGTCTATTGGCGGCATTACACCTTTCCTGTAAAGTTCGCGGCTCAAAATTATCTGGCCTTCGGTAATATAACCCGTCAGGTCAGGAATTGGGTGGGTCTTATCATCTTCAGGCATGGTCAGTATCGGTATCTGTGTGATGGAACCTTTTTTGCCCTTGAGACGACCTGCCCTTTCATATATAGTGGAAAGGTCAGTATATAGGTATCCCGGATAGCCACGGCGGCCAGGTACTTCCTTTCGGGCAGCTGA
>LFSJ01000224.1 GCA_001512695.1 Tepidanaerobacter sp. DTU063
GACCTATACTGTCGCACCCCGTGCGGGTGCGTGGATTGAAACGTATAGATTACGTTGCTTTAGATACTCTGTTAATTGTCGCACCCCGTGCGGGTGCGTGGATTGAAACTATATCGTACCGGTAAAGATTGCCCTGTTTGTCCAGTCGCACCCCGTGCGGGTGCGTGGATTGAAACCCCGGCGATGTCTTGCCATGTGTGGTTATTCTAAAGGTCGCACCCCGTGCGGGTGCGTGGATTGAAACCGACGCATAGCATGTGTATGGCGTGGTATCGTGTATGGTCGCACCCCGTGCGGGTGCGTGGATTGAAACTTTCTGGACTCGTCGGTCCTCAAGGTCGTCTGCCCGTCGCACCCCGTGCGGGTGCGTGGATTGAAACTCTGACAGCAAGCGGTAAAGATGCTGAGTCTCAACGTCGCACCCCGTGCGGGTGCGTGGATTGAAACAACTATTATATGTCAGACCATGCCTTAGCCACATTGTCGCACCCCGTGCGGGTGCGTGGATTGAAACTACTGTTCTGTGATTGCATAAGTTTACAGCCTTGGTCGCACCCCGTGCGGGTGCGTGGATTGAAACAGCGATTGCTACCTTGCCGTCAATACTGTTCCGCGTCGCACCCCGTGCGGGTGCGTGGATTGAAACAGGATCCTGATCCCGGTCCTGCCCACATGCGATAGTCGCACCCCGTGCGGGTGCGTGGATTGAAACGATTTTAGAAGATGTCGGATACTTCCCGTTCCTCCCGTCGCACCCCGTGCGGGTGCGTGGATTGAAACCCGTCTTTGTCTGTAAGGTGATACTCGGCGGATACAGTCGCACCCCGTGCGGGTGCGTGGATTGAAACGCATAGTTCCAACTCACCTTTGTGCTCATAGGTTGTCGCACCCCGTGCGGGTGCGTGGATTGAAACTACCGCTGGCGGCGCGAGTTTGTCTGGCTGGTAGCGTCGCACCCCGTGCGGGTGCGTGGATTGAAACACGTTATTGTAGCTGTAGAGCCACAATAACATGGAGTCGCACCCCGTGCGGGTGCGTGGATTGAAACCAAGTTGTATCCATCTGCTTCCCCGAAAAGCTCCAGTCGCACCCCGTGCGGGTGCGTGGATTGAAACTCCTGATATGTACCGGGATTATCTGCCGCCGGAAAGTCGCACCCCGTGCGGGTGCGTGGATTGAAACGCTACGTTGGAAGGTCACGACGTGCGGGTG
>LFSJ01000211.1:0-1023 GCA_001512695.1 Tepidanaerobacter sp. DTU063
TTTATATTTAGCATAGTTTTCTTTTCTTGCGGGAATATACTTTACTTTCACATCTCTACCAGATAACAGATCTTGCCAACATGCCACCTTTGCCGCCTGCGGCAGCCTGAAGCTCTGGAGTCAATTCGTGAAAATTTTTCACCATATTCATCTCAGTGCTTCCTTTCTTGTTTTTCAATACCAAATCGAATCATTGAAAGAAAACTATTCCTCTCTTCAAGAAAATCTTGGAGGTACTTTTCGTCCAATTCATCCTTATTAACTACATCGGATAAATATTTCTCATCAAAATAATTTAATGTAATCATGACCAATCTAAAAGCCTGTTCCCTGTCCACGCCTTCTCTGAGAGGTACCTTTTCAAATAAGCGTTTCCATTGTTTCTCATTTTCGACAAGTAACTTTCCATACTTATCTTTAATATCTGGTTTTAGTTCATCAGGCGTGGCGTAAAAAGCTTCTATAATAATTTTCATCAAATCGGGATTTTTTTTATAGTAATGGAATTTGATGATACTGGATTTTTCCTTTGCAGCAAAAAAATCATGGTTTTCAAATAGGGCATCAAAACCCATTTCGATTCTTCCTTTTTCAAAACATCTGTCCAAAATGCTAAGATACAATTCTTTCTTGCTCTTAAAATGATGAAATATCAGTGCTTTGGATATACCAGCGGCTTCCGCTAACATCGAAGTAGAGGTATTAGCATATCCATGACTAGCAAACACTGTCAGACAAGCATCTAAAATTTTTTCTTTATCATAACGTTGTAAAGGCATGATTTGACCTCCACAGCTATACTGAAATCCTCCAAATTGCTCTTTCATCTTCTTCATGAACAGTCACTTTCGGGGTATATCCTTTGTCAATTAATCCCAGCCAGACATGACAAGCGCATATGCCAATATCGACGTTTGGGTGTTCCCATTTAAAATGGCGATATCCTTCGGGCATAGCGACAATAATTGTTTTATAAGAATCGTCAAAGGCAAATCTCCACATTTGCGAGTTTGCAGCTGATGG
>LFSJ01000211.1:1051-1443 GCA_001512695.1 Tepidanaerobacter sp. DTU063
AGCAACTCTTTAATTCCTTTTCGTTTAAAACTTATCGCCTTTTTTTGAAATCTGTCCATCAGCCGCAATCCACCGCTTTCGTAATAGCCTAGTGGTGTTATACAGATTGCTCGTCGACCAGTGGTTACCCCTTTTGCATATCCATAACCCATATTTGATTCTCTAATTTGTTCAGGTGATTGTAAATGAGGCATGAGTCTCTCCAACTCAGATAGTTTATAATGTCCGTACCAACATGTTGAAAGACCTTTACTTGTAGCAAAAAGGATAATCAGCTCTCCAATAAAACCGGCTTTGCTAATTGAAATAACATCGGTTTCTGCCATAAATGCCATGTTATCCGGAGGAGATTTCATGATTGTATAAAGCGCTCTTGTGGGATTAGCTTTGAA
>LFSJ01000211.1:1484-5807 GCA_001512695.1 Tepidanaerobacter sp. DTU063
TCCTTTTTAACATCAATCATTTTATAGCTGCGCACTGAGCGCCGCGAATCAATAGTGCTTTTGATTGGAAAGGGGACTATCATCTGTAAAACCTCCAATTATAGTCTTTTAACCGCCGGTCAATATAATTGTAACATCTTACTAACCATCGGTCAATATAAAATATTTCACTTTAATAAAGGCTTTTTGACTGAATATCATGTATTTTTGATAACGAGATTAAAAACACAACCGAAATCAAAATTATTAATATTGTTGCCGATAATATTGTCCAATGCATTTTGATGATGTTGAGAACAAAGCCATATACCAATGCACCAAGTGGAATACCGCCCTTACTAATTACTCCAACAATAGAAAAAATTCGAGACATATATTCGTTGGGCGTTTTTCTCTGTATTAGTGCCTGTATTGGAACATGAATGAACATAATGGCAATACTTAAAAGAAAGAGAACAGCTGACAGCAAGAAAAAATACAAGAGCGTATCTTCCCCCAGTTGGAATATGATGGAAGGAAACAATAAAAGCGAAAATGCCAACATCATAGCCATGAGCAAATTGCTGCCTATCATAAGCGGTCTTAACATCTTCTTCTCTTTACCAAACAACAGGCCCACCAAAGTACTCCCTATGAGTGCCCCCAATATTATTATCATTTGTAAATAGCCATACTGCGTATCAGAATAATTTAGCTGGGTTCTAAAAAACAGGGGTAATACTACTGCAAATATGGGCTGAATCAAAGCATATATTATCAAAAAAAATACACATAGTTGGCGTATCATTTTTTTATCTAATATGAATTTGATTCCTTCAGATAAATCTGTCATAATTCCCGTTATGCCTTCGCCCGCTTTGTACCTGAAATGCTCATACTTTATCAACATTTCACTTATGGCTGACAGCAAAAATGATATGCCATTAACAAAGAACAGCACTGTAATGCCTAAGTTTGCATACAGGACAGTACCAATTACAGGCCCCAAGAGACTTGACAAAGTCCGAAGGGAGGCGACGGCAGAATTGGCCCGAGTCAATTCTGCCTCATCTACCAATTGCGGCAGCATTCCTTTTGTAGCCGGGTCAAATATTCCGTTTAGCAGCGAAATTATAGCTTGAACCAACAGCAGCACAGCAAGACTCATTTTGCCTAGATAGGAAGTAAGAGCCAAGGCCAGTATTACTCCACCGCTTGCCAAGTCGGTTGCTACCATAATGGTTTTTCGGTTTAACCTGTCCCCAATTACTCCGGCAAAAGGGTAAATTAAAATGGTGGGCATTATAGCCAGAAACGAGAAGAGCCCCACAATTGCCGCCGAGCCGCCTATATCGATAATATAAAGAGGCATAATAACCATTTGGAGACTCGTTCCGGTATCTGATACCATCCTCCCAAGCAATAGCAATATTAAATTTGTATTTAAAGCTTTTCGGTCTTTTTTACTCAATCGAAGCACCTCTGTTATTTTATGTCTGAGAAAGCGACCTTCAATAGGTCGTTTAATAGTTTGTCATTCCAGGATTTCTATATATCCTTCCGTTCCGTTCACTCGTATTTTTTGGCCATCTTTAATCAATTTGGTAGCGTTCACCACACCGACAACTGCAGGTAGACCGTATTCTCGGGTAATGACTGCTCCATGGGACATCATGCCCCCTATTTCGGTAACAAGACCCGAAATAGATACGAATATAGGTGTCCAACTAGGATCTGTGAATGTTGTAACGAGAATATCCCCCTTTTCGATATGAGCATCTTCAAACTTTTTTACCACACGGGCCCGGCCTTCAACAATACCCGTGGATACCCCAAGCCCCGCCAGGGCCCCGCTGGGGATACTCAAAGAATAAGAAACAGGAGGTACTTCTCCATCGGAAAAAATAATACGAGGCGGTGTAAGGGCAGCATAAGAACGATAAGCACTTTTGCGTTCTTCGATTAAATCCTGATTTGCATGCCCGGACTTTACTACTTCAATCAGTTCTTCTATTGACAAGTAATAAGCGTCCCTTGGTTCTTTTAACACATCGATCTCCACAAGTTTGTTTACTTCTCGCATAATGGCTTGCTTATACACATCATAATAGCTCATCCAAAAATATTTAGGATATTCCCTTACACCTACAAATTTCCGATATATTTCTATTTGCCTTTTTAGCTTCTTAGCCTTGCGCTTTCCATAGGCAGCCTCAACCTTTGCTACCAATTCTTTTATTAATTGTTCCACTTCCTGTTTACCTTGTTCAAAAGATGCTGCTGCGTGACCGACGGGTAGATTTTTAATATTGTTGAGCAAGGAAGCGCAAAGCAAGCCCGGTCGTTCGCGGAAACGGTCACGGGTAATATCAATTTCACCGGTGCAGCGCATTCCGTATTCCGACAGGAACTCTTCTAACTTGTCGGCCACTTCCTGGCCTCCTTGCACTTTTCTGAGTTCTTCAAGGGATAGATCCTCTCCGACTTCTTCCAGATATGAAACTACTTCCGGATATTTTCTTGCAACATCTGAAACCTCACTTAATTTCAAGCCCATTTCAGATGAAACATTGTGCTTTACCGACTTTGCCAGGCGATTGGAAATTGCTTTTTCTCCTGTGACTTTCTCTATGGTCCTATCTATAAAAGCGGCAGCTAACATTGTTGTAAGAACGGTGCCAGCACCTGCTGGATCACAGATTGTGATACGCATATTTTTATGGTCGTCCAGTATGAACTGCAGTGCTTCCACTCCTGAAAGCGACTCTAATTTGCTCTGTACAGTTTTTATCGCATTTTTTTGTCTTCGGACATAGGCGTCGATGTCCGCCTCATCACCGAGGAAATAGGCACTGATAGCCCGCCAAATAATGGCCGCTATGTTTTCAAGGGAAATTGCACTGCTGGGACCTTTGGGAATGTTTTTGATATATTCCTTCCTTTTAATGATGTCTTGCAGCCCATTATACATCAGTGGATCCTTGATCTTAGTTTCCGACAAGAAAGCTCTGCGCCCTTTCATCCTTCGAAGATCGTATGTGATATCCGTATACATTCGTCCTCCTAATTCAAAAAAGCTGTAAAACCTTGCTTTTTTGAGCATAGACAAACCTAAAGGCAAAATTGGGTCAGTCATCATTTGCAGGTGCCCCACAGATATGGCACAATGTTTATATCCATCTGGACTTGGCGGTAGAGGATACAAGGTAGTGATGGGGCGAGCCTGAACCATATAAAAACCATCTTTGTTATAACACCATTCTATATCCTGTTCGCAGCCGAAAGCCTTTTCGATGCGTTTGCCAATTTCAGCCAATTCCAAAAGTTGCTTTTCTTCAAGGGGCATTTCCCCTTCTCCTTCACTTGTCTTTTGCAGCTTGCCTTCCCGCAGTTTCCACTCAAATGGGGTTTTACGCCCTGATACCAAATCCTCCCCCAAGCCCCTAACAGCTTCAATAACAGTTGTATAGCGATCTGAAGTCATGGGATCGGCAGTAAACATTACGCCGGATACTTCTGGAAGAACCATTTTTTGCACAACTACGGCGATTGTTACTTTATCGTGGGGAAAACCATTTTTTATGCGATAAGCGACAGCCCGCTCGTTAAACAGAGATGCACAACATTTGACAATGGCCCTACAAATGTTTTTTATACCGATAACGTTTAAAAATGTATCTTGCTGCCCTGCAAAGGAAGCCCCGGGCAAATCCTCGGCTGTGGCACTGGAGCGCACCGCATATGGCAGTAAATAGCCATGCTTTGCTAGTGCTTCACTAATTTCTTCTGTAATCCCTTCAGGAAAGCTAAACTTTTCAATTTCTTCCCTTATTTGTTTACTGACTTGCCATATAGCTTCAGTTTGCTCTACGGTAATCCCCTGAAGCTGAACTATCAGTTTTCTTACTCCCGGCATAGACAAAACAAAATCGCTGTAACACTGAGCACTAACAATAAATCCATCGGGTACAGGGATACCTGGGATGTTGTGCAGCTTGGCTAGATTGGCGCCTTTCCCCCCAGAAATAGACAGTTCGCACGCCCTATTGTCCTTTAGGTCAATAATATATTTTTCCACTTGCGATCCCCTCCTTATTTTACACTTACACCTTCCCGCATTATTTTTATGGCTTCGTCCAGTGTGGCCATGAATTTTTCTTCATCCAGCCCGACCTTGTAGAAATTCAGCAAGACATAATTGTAAAACATATCTATCATTACATCAGCATCAATCTCCGATTTTATTATTCCTCGTTTCTTATCCCGTTCAATGATCTCTTTCCAGCGTTTTGTTGAGTCTCCCCGCACCTTCCGAACAAAATCATCATCATCCATTTCTTGCAG
>LFSJ01000211.1:5867-8219 GCA_001512695.1 Tepidanaerobacter sp. DTU063
ATCGTGTCAAAAAAATCTCCAGCCATGTTTTCAACACCCGCTTGTTTAAGGGCGTCCCATTTGTATTTTGACATTTCCTTTATTACGTAAAGATAAAGATCTTCTTTATCTTCAAAGTATTGATAAAAACTGCCCCATGGTATTTTTGCTGCTTTGACAATTCGATTAAGAGATGCCTCGCTAAACTTATGCGATGCAAATTCGCTAACCGCAGCCTGAAATATCCGCTGCCTCTTTTCTTCACTCAGGTTGTAGAAGGTTTCCTTTGGCATAATCATACCTCCATCTAGCGATATGAGAAGGTTCTCGTATTATTATAACATAATATTTTGTTAATGAGAAGCCTCTCATATGAAAAGTTTCGTCTTTCCTAACATTTATATCAAAAAAGCAACGCTACGAAACTATATGTAACGTTGCTTTTTTACAAATTTCCAGGTAACGTTCTTATTCTTAAAGTTGTTTGTAATTCTTTATAGGAATTGACTCTGCCTCCATACCTTTAGCGGTTGTTAATTATTCTTTCTCTTTTCCATCCTTCGAAATCCTATATATATCAATAGAATACATATTAATAAACCTACAATTGCCGGAACAAATACTGCTTTTCCCGATTCGCCTCCGAAAGCTACGCTCCAGCTCATTTTAGCCAATGCTATAAAAACCATTACTGCTACTCCGATCCACAAATTTCGTTTCCAGAAAGCAGTAGCAAGAGCAGAAAGGGACGCTGGTATCAAGAGTGCTATTAGAACTTTAGGCAATGTCCATTCACCTGTGAGATATTCTTTTTCCATTTCTAGAAATTCAACAACCTGATCGCTGACCTCAGCAGGCTTTGGAAACCAAAACATACTCGTTAAAACCATAAACATAGTCCCCATAATTCCAGCCCAACTCTTCTTATATGCAAAATAGCAGAAAGGAATAATGAACAGTGGCCGTATATACCAGCTGAGTAGGTTCTGATGCCGCTCATAGGCCCAGTTAAAAAAGCTTTTATTTGTCATAGCTAAAAATATAAATAAAACTATTAGGAGAAGAAATACAAATCCCAGTTGCTTGTCATATTTCTTTAAGATAGTTAACCTCATGCTATCATCTCCCATTTTATTTTTCCCTATATCACTCTATAGAAATGCTGCACTGAAAATAAACAGAGCCGCTGCCCGAGAAACTAAATTCATCGGTTCGGCTCTTTTTGTACAACCTCGATTTAACCAATACTTCGATGCTTAAAGCCAATAATCCCTAACCATGTAAATGCCGCTGCAAAAACTATTAACATAAGCAGCGGTACGATTGGAAGCTCATGGATTGGGAAGATGTAATGGGCATAGGCAAAGGGCGTCCACAGCATAGTAGACCAGCCCACTATACCTACCTCCCAAAGCATCTCTGTAAAGATCCATGCGCCTAGTATGAGCCAGTTGAGAATGGAGCCGATACGGGGCAGCCATCCATATAACAAACCGGCAATACCGATAATTGTCCACACGGAAGGTGCTTTTGAAAGGCTCATAGCTAACACTCGGGGGAAATGACTGAACTCTCCCGCAACAATGCTCCATCCTAGGCCGGTAGCTGTACCTAGTGAAAAAAGTATAAACACGCTGCCAGCGAAGGCAACCGCCATGTAGCTTCCCATCCATTTGACCCGGCTTACTGGTCTTGACAACACCATCTCGGTATAATGATCTTTTTCTTCCCTCCACAGACGTTGCACTGCCGTGATGGCAAAGATGGACAAACCACCCATCAGGCCTAACATGTAGATTAGAATGGCAATGAAAGCTTCCTGATTGCCAAGCTTTACTATAGCAGATGCCCAGAGAGCATTCATATGGCCGAACGTGGAACTAATGGCTTCGGATATATTGGGCGCAGCCACACCCATAGTCCCTCCAAGCAAAGCCATGCCCATTGCCCAGACCAGAATACTGTCTTTTTGCTGCTTCCATACCAAGGCTATAAGAGAGTTATAACAGGGAGATCCATTATCAGAACCTTCATGCTGTGTGAAAAAACCGGCACCTAGGTCACGGCGCACAAGTAGAATATAGGAAAGTATTACCGGCACAGCAGATAGCACCATAAAAATCAACAAAGGCCAAAAATTGTTTTCCCCAAAGGGAACAGTGAGCCGAAACCATGCTTCTGGGGCAAGCCATGCCCAGTGGGTAGCTCCACCACCTATATTATTAAGAACCATAGCAAACATGGTTAACATATATACAGCAAACACTATACCTCTTGCGCCGGCGCTATTCTCAAAAATCTGAGCACATAATCCGCCGACCCCCGCAAATATACATCCGGAAGCAACAAGAGTCAATGCAGCAAGCAGAGAAC
>LFSJ01000096.1 GCA_001512695.1 Tepidanaerobacter sp. DTU063
TGTCACCGCCGGGGTATAATTGACCTATAACGCCGGAAAGAAATTGACCCACACCAAACCAAACGGTTACCATAAGAGTATTACCAATACTTTTATGGAGGGTAACCGTATGATAAGGAGTGGGCTAATTAATATGATACGCGAAAAAGCTCAAAAAGGGAAGAGTGCATATGCCATAGGCAAAGAACTGGGCATATCAAAGAACACAGCAAAGAAGTATATGAACCAACCGAAGAAAGAACATGGACTCAAAGGACGGAAAAAACCATCAAAGCTTGATCCATACAAGCCTGAAATTGACGCAATGATGGAGAGAGGGATATTCAATTGTGTTGTGATATTAGAAAGATTACAGGCTTACGGTTATACAGGCGGTATAACGATTATCAAAGACTATGTAAAACCACATAGACCTCCTAGAAGTGCTCCGGCGGTGCAAAGGTATGAAACGGAGCCGGGTAAACAAGCACAGATGGACTGGGGTATTTCCCACTATATTGACGAGAAAGGTAATGTTCACAAGACTCCAACTTTTGTGATGTTACTTGGCAATTCAAGAAGGAAATATGTTGAATTCACAAAACGCTGTGACAGATACACACTATTAAGATGCATGGTAAACGCCTTTGAGTATTTCGGTGGTGTTCCGGACACAGTGTTAACCGACAGGATGAAGACAGTATTGGATGGTATAGAAGCAGGCAAACCGATATGGAATAAAATGTTTGAGGATTTTGCTGCAGAAATGGGTTTTGTACCGAAGGTATGTCGGGTAAGAAGGCCCCAGACAAAAGGGAAAGTAGAGCGTCTTATAGAGTATGTAAAGAATAATTTTTTACCTGGGAGACAATTTAAGGATTTAAATGATCTAAACTCCCAAGTACTTGAGTGGTGTAAAAAGGTGGATAGTAAAGTTCATGGAACAACGGGAGAAATACCACTTGAGGTTTCAAGCAAAGAACCACTGAATCCTTTGCCTGAAAAAGCTGTCCGTGATAAATACAGGTGGGAGACGAGGAAAGTAACAAGAGACGGTTTTGTAAGTTATGACGGTGCAAAATACGGTGTACCCTGGCAATACAGTGGCAAGGAAGTCAGGGTTAGGGCGTATGATGATTATTTTGAAGCTTACTATGGTGAGGTAAGGATAGCACGTCGTAAGATAGAATATGCATCTGGAAAGGTTGCATGGCTAAAAGGCCAGTACGAGGGTCTCGCTGAAAGAGGTGGTATTGCTATACCTCTTCCCTATGCACGGAAAGAAGAAAAGGAAGATGTTGAGATACGATCTTTGAGTGTGTACGATGCGCTTACGGGGGTGTTATCCAATGGTTGAACTGGAACATACCCACAATATATTATCTGAACTTGGACTGAATACGGCTTCCGAACTTTTAGAAGCAAAGCTTGAAGACGCCATACATAAAAATGCTACTTATTTATCGTTCTTAAGCGAGCTTTTGGAAGTCGAATTGCAGGAAAAAAAGAGACGCAGTGAGGAAAGAAGGATTAAGCTGTCGAAGTTACCTCATAGAAAGACACTGGAGGAGTTTGATTTTAGTTTTCAGCCCAGCATAGATGCAAGGCAAATCAATGAATTGTCAACTCTTGCTTTTGCAGCAAGGGCAGAAAACGTAATCTTTTTAGGTCCTCCTGGTGTTGGAAAAACTCATCTTGCTATAGGACTTGGAATGCAAGCGATAAGGTTTGGTATGACAGTATATTATACAAGCTTGGCTCACCTCATAGAGGATCTTCAAAAAGCAGCGCATCAAGGAAAACTGGAACGCAGATGGCGTGTATATACCCGACCTGACATACTGATAATTGATGAAGTAGGATATATGCAGTTGGAGCGTGCTTCAGCAGAATTGTTCTTTAGGGTTATATGCTCAAGATATGAGAAGGGTAGTATAATTCTAACCAGTAATAAATACTTTGGGGACTGGGGTGAGCTAATGAACGATACAGTCATAGCAACTGCTATATTGGACCGGCTGCTGCATCATGCGCATATTATAAACATAAGGGGTGAGAGCTACAGGATGAAAGACAGGCTAAAAAGCGGTGTTAGATTTGTTCCACCTGCTAATATTCCAGTAAAAGACAACTTGTTTTAATGAAAACCATCAAATAGAATTCGGTGACTGGAAGCCGGCGATTGGGTCAATTTTTAACCGGCGATTTCGGTCAAAAATATTCCGGCCTTGACATATACCTATGGTAAAACTATTTATTAATCCTAATCCATCAATTTTATAAACATAAAAAAGGCAGAATAACCACCCAAAAATGTGGCATAGTCGTTCTAAATGAATTGTTCTATGGTATAATAACAGTAAAATAAATCTGAAACCAGCTTCCTTCCAATGATTGCAATTGATAATAGACCTTTGCAGTCAAAGAAAATATTGATTGAACCACAGCATAGACTTTAAACATATCAGAACGGAGGATAACTATGAATAAATACGGACAGGCAGCTATCAGAGCCGCAGAGCTCTTGAATGCAAAAGAAGCATCCACACCCGCAGAAGCATGGGAAACAGCTACAATTGAAATTTTTGGCACATCGTCAAGTCAAAGTAAAGGCTGCCCGAAATATGCTTTCCTTGGCCTGTGCGAAACAGGGAGAGTCCGAGGTGTTAAAGCCGGCTGCTACACCCAATCAAAGCAGAATAAGGGATACGCCCTGAAAGCATTGGAGCTGCTTGACAAGGATTCAACATTACAAAACAGTCCCAGTAAACTTTGGAAGTATGTAATGGATGGAACCCAAAAATCTCATAATTCACAGATGGATGTTGTTTTGGCTTTATGGAATTCTGGTTATATTATAAAATAAACCTGAAATACTTCATGCCATATCTCAAGCAGATATGTTGCTGCTATCCATCGTTTTTCTCATTCGAAACATTCCTTTGATCTTATCGGATAATGCGGTATCCATTTTTCCCGCTTCTTCGATATATGAATCTATGTTTTCAAACTTTCCTATCGGTCTGCCGAAGAGAATTGTTTCCATCTGATTCCTGATGAAGTGAGCATTGGTCAAGCTCCTTTCATCCCGAATGGTGCTGATCAACAGAAGGGTGTCCACCAGACAATCCAAAACTTCTTCTTCTATGAAGGGTTTGTTCCAGCGATTCGCTCCGGTATTCTGTGATACTTCCTGCAGCTCTTGATTGTCCAAAGCCGCCTCTACAACCTCTTTCGTATGGCCAATAACACAATGATTCCCCTGACATTCACCGCAATACTCCGTACCTAAACAAATATGGCTCAGATCATCTTTCATATGAAGATAATAGTCATGAAGCAGTTTTGCTGTGGTAACAAAACTTGATTGTATCCCCTCGCGCCTTCTGCGAATCAAGGAATGTACCATCCAGAAGGAGATCAGAATCAAAATGCAGATAAATGGGACCACAATATACACATTCAAAAATTGAGCGGGCATGGTTTGGAACAGCTTCTGAAGTCCGAAAAACATAAATATTAAAGCAGCCAGCATTTTAATACCCAGTTCTGGGATTTTGTCCCCCAACTTTTTGCCAACAACAATCCCCAATGCTCCGGTGGCTATCATGCCTGAGACAGTCCCTGCAAGGATCATCATCGAATGCCTGGCATCCGCTGCCAGGGTAACTGCCGTCAATTGAGTTTTATCACCGAGTTCACCTATAAAGAAAGCAAGGGCAACCGTTGCTATCGGTCCGAATTGCATTCCAAGCTCTTTTTCTTTTTCTTCCCCTTCTTTTTCAGGCTTCAGCGTCCAAAATGCAAATCCAATAAAAGCGGCTCCTGCAATCATCTGCAGGATATTAATCGGAACCACCTGGGACAAATAACTCCCCAAGAGTATCGCCAGACTATGGTTCAGGAGTGCTCCTGCTCCTATCCCGATCAGCACTTTCTTTACGGGAAAACGTGTGGCAAAAGCCATGGCCAGAATTTGGGTCTTGTCCCCCATTTCAGCAATAAATATCAGCAAAAGTGCCCTAATCATCTCTTGAATCATATCGATTCTCCTTTTGTGATTCAATAAAAAAGACTTTTAGATTATCAGCATAAAACTGATAATCTAAAAGTCTCGCTTGCTTTAACAAAGGTTAAAGCAGATAAGACCAGGATTTCTCCAGCATGTTGATCTTATCTTTAAAGCTACTCCCTTTTAGACCAAGCATTATTCTAGCAATATTCAAAATTTTTGTCAATCCACAAAGAAACTATTATACCGTTATTACTTCAGCTGTCTGTTTCAAACTTTTCCCACGGAATGGCAACCGGTGCATGGTTGTTTATTATATCGTTAACATGCATAAGGAGCGGAAAATCGCTGGTTTTAACCAAACTAGCCTCTTCCCGTTTGTATAACGCCCGAGCCAAGCACGAGGTAATGGCTACCGATTCCAGGGTAATACCCTCAAGCTCAGCCATCGCTTCATCAAAACTCAGTCCGCGGCCAAGCAGGGTTCCAAGCTTACGCGTTCGTCCCCCAAATATGGTTACGTATAAATCACCCGCACCATATACAATATTTTCTTCTTTTCCACCAACCAGCTTAATAATTTTTGACATCTCGCGAATGCTCTGTGCGAAAAGTGCCGCCTGGGGGTTATAGGCTTGGTTACATCCTATACCATCTTCTCTTTCAACCAATCCGATTGCCAGCGAAACCGCGAGTGCATAAGCATTTTTTATCGCAACTGCGCATTCAACACCTGGCACGTCAGTTGAAATGCTGATATGATAGTACGAAGTTTTAAGCATGTTTTTGAGTTTCATAAGAATATCGGAATCATCCCCGCAAAATACAACTGCTGAATGACGCCGGTCCGCTAATTCATAGCTGGTACACGGACCTCCAATTGCATTGAGTGATAATCTTCGTCCATGTGGCAGCTTTCGTTTCATGGCATAGGGAAAGGGCAGCAGTTCCCCATCCGACTGATCTTCCAAGCCCTTCGTTACGGATAGCACAGGCACCGTATCAGGTACCAGGGGTAATACATTACGCGTAAACCACTCCACTCCAAAGCTGCTAACCCCTCCAATTACCAGGTCAGTTCCCTCAAGGGCCTTTTCCAACTCCTCAATATGAAATGGCTGTACGCAAGCCGGCAGTTTCCTTTGAAGCTTGGGATGTATATGATTTTCCTTTACCATTTCAATTATTTCCCGGTCAAGATGTGTCCCAACAAGCCGTACCTCATGCTCATTATCGCTGGCCGGAAAGCTCATGGCCGATCCCATCATCCCTGCTCCTACAATTGTTATAACGCTCATTTGTTTATACCTCCTTATTGGCAACAGAAGCATAACAGGGTTTTTGCCATCATACATCAAGGCACCATATGTTCATAGTATTCAATCTTGTTTTAATTTATCCTGCCGGCTATATGAAAAAACGAGCAAAAAATTCTTTGGGATGTATTGAAGCTGAAAAAACGACAACAGCATTCAAACCCCAGAAACGGGTCAGGATCCTTCTTAATTTAATAAAAGCTTTTTCAAAAAAAGCTCGCTAAACCGGGTTGAACACCTGTTACAAATCTATTTTGAATTTTTCACAGAATGGTTCAACATAATTCTTTTCTGTTATTTCAAAAGTTGGAATGCTGTCAAAGACACCCTTTTTCGTCACGCTAATAGCCGATGCATTGACGGCAAACTTTGCAGCATCAAGCAAGCAATAGCCCTTTGCCAGCATTGCAGTCAGCGCTCCGTTGAATACATCGCCAGCTCCGGTGGTATCCACCGCTTCAACTTCAATTGCGTGTATCATGGTGGCTGTTCCATTTTCTCCCACTAATGCCCCCTTATTGCCCATAGTAATGATAAAACGATGTATACCCTTTTTGAAAAATTCCCTTGCCAGTTCCGAGGGGCTTAATTCTTTATCTTCATCGTATTTCAGCAGCACACGGGCCTCTATCTCGTTTGGGGTAATCAGACAGAACCTTCTTAAGAGATCATCATTCAGTTGAGCAGCAGGAGCTGGATTCAAAATAGCTTGTACACCGTGTTTTTCAGCTATATCAACTGCTGCATACACCGTCTCGATGGGAAGCTCCAATTGCAAAAGAAGAAAATCGGACTTAACAATCAATTCTCTTGCGTTTTCAATGTCCGCTGCGGTTATAAAGCCGGAAACACCCTTGTAGACCGTTACAACGTTATCTCCCCGTTTATCCCGATGAATTACGGCAAAGGATGTCCCATATGGTTTTTGAACAAAATGCGTCTTTACGCCTGCATCAGCCATGACCTTCCGGCATTCTCTGCCATACTCATCGTCGCCAACGACAGAGATAAAAGCTGTATCAACACCGAAACGGGCCAAAGTTATGGCCTGATTAAAACCTTTCCCACCGCATTCAATTAATACATCCGTACTTGAAACGGTTTCACCGATTCGAGGAAAGCGATCCACTCCAATAAAGATAGACTGCCCGCTTAAGCCAATTACAGTTACTCTTTTATGCAATTGACATCATCCTTATTCAAAGCTCCCATCCATAGTATTAAATATTTAAGAAAACGGGAAAATTGATGTAACAGCTCTTTTAAAGAAGATATAGAACACCAACATGTTGACCTAAATGTCACGTAACTCCCTAACCCATCCATTAACGCAAAACTCTATCCACCAGCGACCGTCATCCCGGTTTGCCAAATATGCATCTTTAAGCCATTCGGGCATATTTCCCTCTAAACTTTTCAGCTCGTCCAGCTTTACCCTGTCAGGATATTCACTCATGATCAATTGGGTTTCGCCCCTGCCCCCATGCCCAATAGGTATCCTTTCGGAGCAATCGGAAGCATATTCGGAAAAAGAATCAATGTGAGCAATCCTAATCATATCAAATATCCCAGGATTGGGCAGTTCTCCATAAGGTGTCCTTCCCCAGCCTTCCCCCCAAGCCTTGCCTACTTCTCTTATCACTTCAACCGCCGCCCGCTTCAGAACCAATGCCGGTAAACCTTCATTCCCCTGATGATGCTGAAGCACGTAAATCCTTCTGAAACCCACTTTAACAATTCCTCTGAAAATTTCCCTGGCATAGACAAATAATGCATCCGGATCAAAATCAAATTCTCCCTCCTCCGGCCCTGCAGCCCAGAACATGGTGGATGAGAAGGGAAGCGGCGGGAATACAACGCATTCACATCTTTCCTCTATCTTCCTTACAACAATGTCAGCAATGAGAAAATCGGTACCAACAGGCAGATGGGGGCCATGGTATTCAACAGCTCCGGCAGGTATAATGACCGGTACGTTCCTTTTTACCGCCTCCCTGATCTCAGAAGGCCTCATCTCTATATAATACATTGCGGCTACCTCCCAATTATCTCATTAAATGGCATCCATTGAATTCAGGACATCGTTTATGGCGTTCTTTATTGTCTCTTTTTGTATCATTATTTCTTCCCTATAATCATCCGGAACATCTATACAGAACGGGCCCATATCAAATCCCCTGGCTTCCATTCCCAGCTTGTATCCATACGGGAAAAATATCTTCTTCATTTGTTCCGTAACTCTGGCGACCATACTCTGGTATCGGGCAGCCCTATCAATTTCGCCGGCCAAAAAGCTTTTATAAATTGCAACCATCAATTCAGGAAGTATTCCTCCCGAGGCAACCATGCAACCCTTGCCTCCCAAAACTAAGGTGGACAGGAACAACTCCTCCCAACCCACCAGCACATTAAAATCTGGCCTGATGTTGTTTGCTAAATTGATAATGTCGATTAAATTAGGTATGCTTCCGCTGGATTCCTTTATGGCAACAATGTTGTCAATCTCCATGAGCTTTTTCAGGCTTTCCAGGGATATCTCATTTGCAAATAAAGGAATATTGTAGAGTACGACGGGTATGTCAAGACTCTTCGCCACTTCTGCACAGCTGCTACAGACAATCTCCTGAGGATATTTGTAGTAATATGGAGCGGACAATACCACTCCATCAGCTCCGGCGCTTTGGCAATACTTTCCGAATTCAATGCTCTGCCAGGGGGCAGTAGCACTGATTCCCGGCGTAACCCTCACCCGGCCCTTTGCCTGATCCAACACAATATCGACGAAGAGACGTTTTTGATCTTCACTCAATTGAACGAATTCGCCCACATTGCTCACGGGGAAAATTCCATCTACACCTCGTTCAATAAAAAATTCCACCATTTCTCTGATAGTTTTCTCGGCGATCCTGTTACCCTGTTCAAAGGGTGTTATCATCGCCACATACACGCCCTTCGGTGCGTACATAATCCATCACCTCATTCCATTCCATCCAAAATTCATCAGGTATCGGTGTATTCAACGCATTCCACGATGAGTTTACTTCATCAGCCGTTGCTGGCCCTGTGAGCGTTATATCAATATTGCCGTTCTTCAGGGGAAATTGCAGGGCGGCAGCAAGGACAGAAACCCCTTTCTTTGTGCAAAAATCATAGAATACAGTGGCAATTTTCTTTCTCCATATGCTCTCCGGATGATTCTCCGCATCCCTTTCTCTAGGATTTTTACCGGTCAGCCAGCCCGCTGACAAAGGGCTTGCATTAATAACACCGACACCGAGATCGGTGGCACAATCAATAACCCATTTCGCGCTTTGATCAATAGGTGTATAGTCGCTATAAGTCAATATTGTGTCGAAGGCGCCATGTCTGGCAGCCTGTTCCAGCAGATTATGCGATCTTGTAGCCAGACCAAAATAACGGATCAATCCTTGTTTTTTTGCTTCCAGCAAAACATCGATAACACCATTTTTCACAAGCACGTGAGAAAGAGTATCCACATCATGCAGTTGAAATAAATCCAGATAGCTCGTATTCATCCTTTTCAGGCTTCTTTCAAGGCCCTTTTTGACAAAGTCCGCCGCTTTTACCGGGTCTTCTTCGAAAGGAACCCGTGATTTTGAAGCCAGGAAAACGCTGTCCCTCGGGACCTCCTTAACAAACTCGCCCACCGTCAATTCGCTTTCACCATAGGCGGCTGATGTGTCGAAATAACGAAAGCCCAGATTATAAGCCCTTTTCAGGGTATGTACATATTCATCCATCATTTCCATATAGTTATCTACGCGCCCCAGCCAAGCGCAACCAATCCCATAGGGAATACTGCCTTGCGAGGTTTTTAACCAGTACTCCCTTACCAACTCTTTAAAGCTCATCTTTTTATTCATATTGTTGCTATTCATTATACATCCTCTCTTCCAATATTTCTATATTTTTGCATACTTTAATTTTCTGCCATGTCCGTTCCTTCAACAATTCTTTGATGGCTCCCTTCTCAAATCAAAAAGCAGGACTTATCCATATAAACGCCTCTTGCGAGAACTATAAGACATATATGCTTATCTTTTCTCACATATCAATCGAGCATTAACACTCTACCATCGATATTCTTACAGCGGTCCCTGTTTCCATTGACATCACTCCGGCATAGAGGAGTTTCAATACATTATCAAAACTGTCAAAGTTGAACAAATCTCCCGTTAATGGGTTGGTAACACCAAGCAGAAAATCACAAAAATGATTTACAATTCCTGCCCAGCCGGTATATTTGGGAACAGGGCAAGCCAGCTTCTCTGCGCCACCCTTTCTTTTATACAAGACAGCCCGTTCTCCATTTGTCCATATCTGTCCACCTGCTCCTTCCAGCACCAATTCCCCAAAGAAGTTATTATGTATAACAGGTGCACCCCAGCGAACATCGTAGTTCATTACCAGATTGTCGGAATACAGCAGAAAAGAGCAATATCCTCTGTCATTCATCCATGAGGGACACCATGAACGGGCGTGAATTATACCGTCTATCGGCCCCAGAATATCCGTCAGTGTTCCCATATGATGGTAAGCTAAGTCCTCCAAAACCAGGTGCTGATAAGCATCCATCCAGCTAGCACGCTGATTCATCTCAAGTGTGCATTTCCATCCCACATACTCAACAGCTCCAATACGGCCTTCTTTTACCGCTTGTTTGATCGCCAAAGCTCCGGGCTGGTACCGGTATTGCTCGCCTATATAAAGTCGATTACGCATTTTGTTTGGCAGCATGCGCAGCGGATCTAAATCATCATAGCGGTTAATCCGCAGCTTCTGGATCAGCACAGAAAAACCCTGCTCCAAGGCTCTGCATACTAGCTCAACGGGAAGCTTGTCATAATTGGGTACCACAAATACAACAGCATCTATATAGCCGGGATCTAAACATGGTTCACTCAACATCTCTACCGGCGATTCTTCCTGACGTGTAACTGAATAAGGATCGTAGGCGGCAACCACATTGGCCTTTTCCCAGTTTTGCACATCGCTCTGTTCAATAGTTCCTATCAACAAAATTCTTGGCTTTTTCATATACATCACAATCCTTAATAAGATATAGATCATTTCATCAGATAAACTATTGCCACGGCTGTCGGTAAGAAGGTCTGTTACAGAAACGCTTCATCCCAATATTCATTTCCAGAATGGTGCCGGGGTTAAGCTCTACTTGTAAATAATCTCCATTAACATCCACCACCGCTGACGAAACCTCCCCAGCTTGTCTGTAGGATACCGTTGTGAATCGATGTTCACCAAAGGCGCCTGCCTGGATTAATACCCTCCGGGATGCCATCGGATGAATGTTAACCAATGTCAGGCGAATGCCATCCGGACAAATTTCATCTATAAGGGCGGATACATCCGGAGGCAGACCGGAACGCTGCCGATCTACATCGAAATACCGTACCGACACCATAAGAAGGCCGCCATTATATACGGGCAACGGTCCGCCCATGGTCAATTGAACCAGCCCTTCAACATTCACAGGATTACGCATTTGCAGATATGCATCGGTATAAGTTTTCGGATCCTGCGTATCCTCGCGCATATATTTGAGCCTATTGTAAACCTGAAACAAATTGTGCTCCATAATCTTCTCCGGATAATCGGGGAATCCGCCTTCAAGAAAATTTAACCACGCTGCTTCATGGCCTCCCTGATCCTTGGCATAGAAGTGCAGAATTCGTTCCCAGGAACGTTTGCGATGATCACGGATACTCCGAATGATGTCCATGTCCTCCTGGCTTTGGGAAACCATCCATACATGTGCCATCTGAACGGGTAAAAGCGGTTGATATTCAAACCATCCATCCTTTTCATAAAAACGAACAAAATCCTCTCGATCGGTGACTTTGCCCTCCATTGTCAAACACCGCTCCGACGAACCACAATACTCCTGTATCGCACCGGGATCTGCATGTTTGTGGGGAACAAATAGAGTACCGTCCTTTTCAATACCCAGTTCGATAAGATGCTTCACCTGATCCCTTATCCATGAAACGGTACTCCTGTCGTTTCTCAGCAGGCATAGATTCTCCGAAGCAATGGTCAGCGAATCTGCTATACAGTAAAAGCCATGAGGCCATGTCCAGCCATAATATCCTCCATACCACTTGCCCTCCATGCACTCCCCTATTATACCATGCGGGCCGACATTGTCCGGAACCAATCCGCCATTCTGCAAAGTTCTCTCCTGCCATGCCCCGGCATATTCCTCAATCCATTGCCTGTATTTGTCATCTCCGGTATGCAGATAAGCATTCATCACCATTGTAGTTGATGACAGGTTGATTATGGTATCGCTGTAGGCCCATCGTTTCTTTAAAACCCTGGCCATGGCCAATGCCTTTTGCTCATCCTTGATATCCTCAATTGTCGTTATTCCCTCCACATCGTGAAAAGGCAGACCATAGTATTCCTTCCAGGGTGCATGGCTCCACGGAACATTACGAAAATTTCTGTGCGCCGGTCCCATACTGCCTACATAACAACATTTAAGAATCTTATATCTCGGATCATAGTTCTGCACTTCAGGATCCTCATTGAGATAGAATCCAGCGTACCGGATAGATCGTTCCTTATTTCTTTCATCATTCGGATCCGCCAGATTCAACAAATAAAAAAAGAGATACCCTTCTCCCTGATGCATCCAATCGTATCCCTGCTCATATTCCTTTACTACCATCGGATGGCCGTGTCCGCAATCATAACGGGTAAACTGCTCGGTTATGGCGTTATACTCCTTGTGGGATAGCTTGAGAAATTTTTCATCACCGCCAATCAGGTAAAATAATGGCCAGTTATGGAAGCTCTCATATGCATCATCCAATGCGTCAATATCGCTGTAGTCATCATTCGGCGGCCACATAATTGTACCGTCGGGATAAATATATTTTTCTACCACCAGGTCCACAGCTTCATTGATGGTATCAATTAATCGACGTTGTAAAATGGCCCACATGGGCATCCGATCCTGTGACTTTTCAGCAGAAATTATAGGCCAGCAGAATTTTGCCATATTCATTTCTCCTTTCTTTTAATTCAGGAATGGGCTGCTTTTAAAGCAGCCCATTCAAAATCATAATTCTGTTAATTTAGAAGGTTATCCATAAAATCCTTGTTCTGCTCTTTGAAATCCTTGTTCATAAGCTCCAGCGTTTCATCAGTCAAGCCTATATCTTCAGCAATTTTGAGGAATTCATCATATAGCTTTTCAAATTCTTCATCCGAGGTGGCAGCCAATGTTTTCATAAGGGCATCCTCCCAAGTAGTTCGAGCCGCCCACATCTTTTCCACGCCGGGAACCGTATTCGGGAAGTTCCAGATCCAGGGCAACATGGTCATCTCAACCGGATAACTCTCCACTAAACCGCTCTTAAAGAATTTTAGAGCTTCACTCTTGTCACGTTTTATATCATCATACACCATATACGGAGTATAGGCTGTGGCACCAAAAGGTCTGATTTGAAGTCTTCGGACATTGTATGCTGGGTTAAAGAAACCATTGATTAAAAAGTATTTCATCAATGTATCAGGATCATTGTTATATAGCATGGCATCTTCCAGCTGTTTATCCTTGAACTTCCGCTTACCGTTTACTTCTTCAAATAGTCCAGCACCTCTGGGGCCCCAATGCTGCGCCTTCAAGAAAGCCTCACTAAATTGATAATCAATCCATCTAAGGAGTTGAGGTAAATCCTCTTCGGCAACTTTGTCCTTAAAGATCAACATTACATCACAACTGGGTGGGCTTATTGTTTGTACATATTTATTCGTATTTATTGGGATATCCAGATATAGCGGACGATAACGATATGGCTTGCCCTGTTCCGCCAGGATACTATCATCAGGCCAACGCCATTCTGCATAGGTTACAACATACTGGCCGTTGTTCATCTTTGCTTTGAATGCATTATCATCATCAATCAAAGACTCCTGAGGTATTACACCTTCACGAATCAGCTGATTGAAGGTTCTATAAAGCTCACGAAGCTCGGGTTCACGGAAGGTGAATTTAACTTCCTTGGTCTCATTGTCCCAATAGGTAAAGCAATCTGCACTTCTACCCCATCCATACAGATGAGAAGCAAGCCGTGCAGCCAGTGGATAGTTATCCAATCCACATGCGGCATAGGTTGCATAAACAGGCAGGTTACCTTCTTTTAGGTTTAAAGCTTTGATGTCACGGAGCATCTTGAAGAAATCTTCCTTGGTCTTTATAGGAACATCAAATACATCTTCCCGGGTAAACTCGCCTTTTTCCATGTACATTTCCTCAATCTCGTCCATGGTTTTGGCCTCAGGAAATAACATCTTAAGGACATCATCACGAATTTTAATGCATGTCTGATGATAATCCTGCGGTGGCTGGAATGCTGATAAATATTTTGTTTCATCCTGTATTGGACCCAATTTGTCTTTTATTAATGAATAATCTGCACCAACACTGATCGGAATACCGTAAATTTTTCCTTCAACGCCTCCGTTAACATAGCTATTATTCCACATAGCCTTAAAGTTAGGATCATCAAGCGGGAATAGCTTCATAATAGTCGGACAGTATTTGGGCACCAATTCTGTCAAGTCATATATAACATCGTATTCAACAAATGGTTTGACCAGCTGAGGGTTAGTTACGATTGACGGCCAATCCTTGGTACCAGCAAGCAGGCTCAGCTTAACATCAAAAGTATTGTCGCCATTGCCGTAGGAATCATCATAATTGATTGTAATACCCGTCACTCTCTTAATTTCATCAGTTATCACATCTTCAGTGGATACATCAGCCGGCAGGTTGCCAACACCATGCCCGTACCACCATATCAGCTCAATCTGCTTTCCCGTCCAGTCGGGTAAGTCTGATGTATCCTCTACATTGGTATCCATCCAAGGATACGGTAGCTCAACTTTATCGGTTGCTACACTGGGAGTTGTGGTCTCCTCCTGTTCCTGGGTTTCCTCCTCAGCAGGTGGCGGAGTGGTATCGGTTTCATCGGTTCCGGTTTGCGAGCCCTTACCACAACCGATGAACAACGATAACATGAATAAAATCATAACAATTATGGTTACAACACGCTTCATTTTTTCCCCTCCTTATACATCTCTTTTTATTTCAGACAAATCGTTACGATTTGCCATGCAGACGATTACCAAACAATTAAGAAAGAGGCTCTGCCTGAGTAAAACGGCTATTCCTTAACAGCGCCAATTGTAATTCCGTGAATAAAGTAACGCTGCAAAAACGGATAGAGCAATATGATGGGCAGGGTAACTACTACAATCTGAGCTGCACGAAGAGCTTCCGGCGTGGTTGGCAGATTCATATCTGTATCAAGGCCCTCCTGCAGAGCATATTGAATCATTTTTATAATTCGGTCGGTTTCTCGTATAACTTGCATCAATACATACTGAAGGGTATATAAATCAGGTTTGGTTACAAAATACAGAGTAGTAGTCCAGTCATTCCAGTGCCCTACAGCTACCCACAATGTAACCGTAGCCAATATTGGAACGCATAACGGAAGGGTAATGTTAGTAAGTATTTGCAGATGGTTTGCCCCGTCCAGTTTGGCAGACTCACTCAAACTGCCAGGTATTGTATGAATATATGTACGGATAATCACCGCATTAAAAAAGGAGAATGCTCCGGGTAACAAGTAGACCAGAAAATTATTCAACAAGCCCAAATGGGAATAAAGTAGGTATTGGGGTATCAATCCTCCGTTAAAAAACATGGGGATTATGAAAAATAATAGAAACCAATTTTTCCCTACCAAATTTCGCTGGGACAGAGCATATGCTGCCAGAAATTGAACCGTAAGTGAGAAAATCGTCCCTATTACTACACGAATCAATGTATTTACTGCAGATTTTAATAACTGCTTGTCACTAAAAAGTGCCTTGAAATTTTGCAACGTGGGTTTTCGCGGATAAACTGTAATACCACCTAATACGGTATCCTTACTCTCATTTAAGGCTTTAGCTACCACATTAAGATACGGAAATACCATAACAATTATAACAACTAACATTATAAGGTAGTTAAATACTGTAAATACTCTGTATCCCCTGGTATTATACTTCATTCCTATACCCCTCCGTTACAAACCTTTTTCCAAAGGTTCACCAAATGCCCATACCACTGACCATTTTAGAACCTTTATTCGCCATAACGGTTAACAGTAAAGCCACTAGTCCCTGCATAAAACCAACCGCCGTAGCCAGTGCAAAGTCGGCTTGTTGTATACCCATTTTATATACAATGGTTGAGATAACTTCATAATCGATAAATGGATTTTGCAGTCCATACACAAGCTCAAAATTGCTGTTGAATAATCCTCCCAAACGAAGAATTAATAGAATCATTATGGTAGGAAGTATGCCCGGCAGGGTAATATGCCATGCTTGTCTAAGCTTACTTGCTCCATCAACAATTGCTGCTTCATATAATTGTGGATCTATAGAAGTAATAGATGCCAAATATATAATAGAATCCCAGCCAAGGGTTTTCCATACAGTCAATATCAGGATGTTCGGTATGAAAAATCCTGGGTCTGCCAGATATAGTATTCTCTCGGTTCCCGGCCCTCCAATGGCAACACGCAGGTCATTTATTGGACCATATAAAGAATAGAGGTTAATTGCAATTCCGATCACCGATATCCATGACAGAAAATAAGGCAAATAGCTTA
>LFSJ01000060.1:0-4619 GCA_001512695.1 Tepidanaerobacter sp. DTU063
CTGACCTGGACTGTTCCAGCCACCGATGGCGGCAGTCCCATAACAACATACCAAGTTTCAAAAGACAATGGTGAGAGCTGGACTGATGTAGGCTTGGATACCTCCTATACTTTTACAGGTTTGACCAACGGTACCGAATACACCTTCAAGGTGCGGGCGGTCAACAGCGAAGGTCCCGGAGAGGCAGCAAGTATTACAGCAGTGCCAATAATGACATACCCCCCTGACGCGCCGCAAAACTTTACAGCAACCCCCGGTTACCGGCAGGCGGTATTAAGCTGGGATCCTCCTGCCAGTGACGGCGGCACTCCCATAATTAAATACCAGCTGTCAAAAGACAACGGCGAAAGCTGGACCGATGTGCATAAGGACTTGACTACCTACACCTTTATCAACTTGACTAACGGTATTGAGTATACCTTTAAGGTGCGGGCAGTGAACAACAAGGGTCCCGGAGCGGAAGCAAGCGCCACAGCTATACCAGCAGCGCCGGTACCGTCGCAAAAGGGAATCTACGCCTGGGGTGTCAACAGCTATGGGCAGTTGGGCGATGGTTCTCTGGTGAATAAAGATTTCCCCACCCATATCGGGACAAATGATGACTGGGCAGACTGGACAATGATAAGTGCAGGTTACCGTCATACGGCAGCCCTGCAGGCGGATGGCAGCCTCTGGACCTGGGGGAGCAACTCCAATGGTCAGTTGGGAATCGGTTCAGATGAGTTGAGGATGAACCATCCCGTACAAGTCGGCAGCGACACCGATTGGGTGGCAGTTGACGCAGGATATGACTTTACGGTGGCCCTGAAAGCCGACGGCAGCCTGTGGGCCTGGGGTTATGCTATGGGTGGTTTTGAATATGGCGGTTTCTCCATAGACTGGAATGTGCCAACACTTGTTGATAATGAAAACAAGTGGATTGCTGTGTCTGCCGGCAGTGGACATACTGTGGCCATAAGAGAGGATGGGACTCTCTGGGGCTGGGGTTTTAACGCACGTGGTGAATTGGGCTCCAGCGGTTTTGATGATTATATAGACTATACGGAAAGTCCAGTCCAAATCAGCAGCGATCGATGGATTGCAGTATCTGCAGGAGATTATTTTACAATTGGCCTGAAAGAGGATGGCAGCCTGTGGGCCTGGGGAGAGAACGATGTAGGCCAGCTAGGCAATGGAAGTACTGAAAATACAAGTGTTCCGACCAGGGTTGGCAGCGAAGGCGACAGCTGGTTGGCTGCCGAGACAGCGCCGGGTTCAGATCACGTTGTGGCCATAAAGGCAGACGGCAGTCTCTGGGCCTGGGGCGGCAATGAATACGGGCAACTGGGAAGAGGTTACAAGGATGGCGTTCACCAAAATCCTCCTCCTCATCCAGTTCCCCAACAGATAGGCACCGATACCGACTGGGTATCTGTAGTTGCCGGTATGAACCTCAGTGCGGCTCTAAAAAGCGACGGCAGCCTTTGGCTGTGGGGCATCATTGGAATTGACATGGAAGGGGCGAACGAACCGCAACGCCTTGAGGCCGATGGTACCTGGTTGGGTGTGGCTTGTGGCAGCACTTATGCGCTGGCCATCCTGCAAGGAGGATCTACTGTTCCCGGTGCGCCGCAGAATTTCACCGCAATTCCGGGTGATGGCCAGGTAACATTAAGCTGGACTGCTCCGGCCAGTGACGGAGGCAGTGCCATCATTCGTTACGAAGTATCCAGCGATGGCGGTGACACATGGACCTCGGTGGGCACTAGCACCACTCACACCTTCACCGGCCTGACCAACGGCACTGAATACACTTTTAAGGTGAGGGCGGTAAATAATGTCGGCTACGGATATGCGGCAAGCGTCACGGCTGTACCTGTCGCCGCGCCGTCTGGGGACTTTGCCGGAGGCAGCGGCACAGAGGACTCTCCTTACTTGATTTCAACGGTGACTCACCTTGACAATGTCCGCAACTACCTTGACAAGCACTTCAGGTTGACAGCAGATTTGGAACTGAGCGACTTTACATCAGGCTTAGGTTGGGAACCTTTCGGCACGGAAGAAGAACCTTTCACAGGCACCTTAGACGGAGCAGGTCATACTATAAGTAACCTTACCATCGCTCATGATTCCGAAAGCATGGCAGCTGGTCTGTTTGCTTATACCGGAGAAACGGCAGAAATACGCGATCTTGGGTTGGTGAGCGTAAGTGTAAGCGGCAGTTATAATGTTGGCGGCCTGGTGGGAGAGAATTATGGTAAGATTACTGGCTCATATGTAATAGGAAATGTGACCGGCTTTTTTGGAGTCGGCGGTTTGGTCGGAAACAATCACGGTTCTATTTCCAATTCCTGGGCCGAAGGTACTGTGAAAGATATAGATAAGGTAAGTGGCTATTACTATGGTGGTTTAGTGGGGGAAAATGCAAATGACAGTACAATCAGCAACTGTTATGCCAATGTGACCGTTAATAGCCCGCATAGCACAACTGTAGGCGGCCTGGTGGGTGACAATCTTGGAAGCATCACCGATTCTTTTGCTGTGGGTGCAGTGGAGGCTGGCACGTCAGCAGGTGGCCTTGTAGGAAGCAACAGCGGATATATAGAGAAGTGTTACGCTACCGGTAATGTAGTGAGTAAGACAATAGCAGGAGGCTTAGTAGCATACAACTATCGATCCATCAACCAGTCTTATGCTACAGGAAATGTAAGCGGAAAAGGCCAAACAGGCGGGCTGGCAGGAGGCAACAGCGGTTCAATCTTTAATTCTTACGCCAGAGGAGCCGTATCAGGAGATGAGTTTATCGGCGGCCTGGTAGGGTTTAACATCGATTCTATTACCAATTGCTATTCGACGGGGGCAGTAAGCGGAAAAAGTTATACCGGTGGTTTGGTGGGATTGAATGATACGAAAAGTGGCAGTGTAATAAACTGCTATTGGGATAAAGAAACATCGGGCAAATCGAGTTCAGACGGTGGTACAGGCAAGAAAACTGCCGAAATGAAGCAGCAGGAGACATATGAAAATTGGAATTTTGATGCACTTTGGGGAATAAACACTGACAATGACGGTTATCCATTCCTAATATGGCAGGTGGATGAAAATGCTCTCACAGTGCCCGGTGTGCCTCGCGACTTTTCGGCTACACCTGGAAATGGTCTGATGGAGTTAAGCTGGATTCCTCCGGCCAGCGACGGTGGCAGTGAAATCACCCATTATGAGGTTTTCTGTGATAACGAAGGTACGTGGGTTGTAGCAGACACCAACAGCTCTCATACCTTCACAGGCCTGGAGAACGGCACAATGTACACTTTCAAAGTGCGTGCGGTGAATAGCGCAGGCACAGGACCTGAAGCAAGCTTGATGGCAACACCTGAAGCTACGGTAACCAAACCTTCAGCTCCGCAGAACCTGAGCATAGATGCCGGCGACGAAGAAGCATTATTAAGATGGGAAGCTCCGGCCAGCGATGGAGGAAGTGCCATTACCCATTACGAAGTATCAATTGATGGCATCATCTGGGCAACGGCAATGTCTAACAATTTCCATGTATTCATCGACCTAATCAATGGGGTAGAATACACCTTCTACGTAAGAGCAGTCAACAGCGTAGGTGCAGGTCCTGCGGCGAGCATAACGGCCACACCAGCAACTAGACCCTCTGCACCTCAGAATTTGACGGCAACGCCCGGTGATGGCCAGGTGACCTTAAGCTGGGACGCTCCTGCAAGTGATGGAGGAGCTGAAATAACGAAATACCAAGTATCAATAGACGTTGAAAACTGGATTGATGTGGACGTTGACACAACCACTTATACCTTCACTGGCCTGACCAACGGAGAAGAATTCACCTTCTATGTGAGGGCAGTCAACAGGGTAGGTGAAGGTGAGTGGGAAATCGTGACAGCCACTCCGGAAGCTGAACTCGTTATAACTCATACTATAAACTTCTACAGCAATGGCTCCCTGTACGCCAGTAGAACCGTGGCCAGCGGATATGCCCTTGAAGACGACTGGCCGGACAATCCTATAAGAAGCGGGTACAGCTTTAGAGGATGGTTCACCGAAGAAAACGGTTCGGGAACAGCGTATACAAGGGAAACCAACATTACTGAAGATGTGACTTTGTATGCCTATTGGACATATATAGGCGGGAGTAGTGGTGGCGGCAGTACAACCACCCCGTCAACGCCTGCAGAACAAGAAGAGATCGAGACTGAAACAGAAACCACATTCCAGATCAGCATTAGCGGCAATGTTGGCACTATAATCATTGACGAAGATCCTTGGCAAACGGCAGCTGAAGAAGACATAACTATTACGGTGCCTTCAGCGTCAGGCGTAAGTACCTATTCCATCGATATGTCGATGTCTATTTTGTCAAAGACCGATGATCTGGGCTCACTGACTATCAGTACAGATATTGGCAGCATCACAGTACAGTCTAACATGCTGACAGATGTAGCCGGAGCAGAAGGGGATAAGGCGCAAATCACCTTCGGCCTGGGAGACAAATCCAGTCTGCCTGAGGATGTAAGGGATAGGATAGGTGACAGACCGCTAATTCAACTCAGCTTATCTATTGACGGTCAGCAGACTAGCTGGAACAATCCCGACGCGCCCGTGAAAGTGTCCATCCC
>LFSJ01000060.1:4658-13277 GCA_001512695.1 Tepidanaerobacter sp. DTU063
GCAACTGGAACTGTAACATTCTACACCACCCACTTCAGTGACTTTGCTGTTGCGTATAACAAAGTGAGCTTCAAAGATGTGCCCGAAGACGCATGGTATAACAAGGCAGTCAGTTTCATCGCGGCAAGGGGCATAACGGAAGGCACGGGCAATGACCATTTCAGCCCCGAATTGAACCTGAAGCGAGGTGAATTCCTCGTTCTGATGATGAGAGCATATGGTATAGCACCGGATGAGAAGCCCACAGGCAACTTCTCTGATGCCGGCAACACCTACTACACCGGATACCTCGCCGCAGCAAAACGCCTCGGAATATCCGCAGGAGTGGGCAACAATAGGTTCGCCCCCGAAAAAGAAATAACCAGGCAGGAAATGTTCACCATGCTCTATAACGCACTTAAGGTAATCGGGCAATTGCCAAAAGGCGATTCCGGCAGGACTATGTTCGACTTCTCTGATGCTTCGGAGATAGCCTCTTGGGCAAAGGAAGCAATGGCCCATTTCGTAAGAACCGGCACGGTCAGTGGCTCTGCTGGCAAACTCTCTCCTGCAGATACAGCCACCCGTGCAGAAATGGCCCAGCTTCTGCATAACCTACTGGCCAATTGAATATTTCGGGACAGGTACAAAATATTCACATCATGAGAACAGGCAAATCTACTTTTGACCGAGGCTATTGAAACAAGGCCGCCAGTTGAGAAGATAATCTTCTCGCCTGGCGGCCTTGACTATTAACTCTCACATGATGCTATACTTTAAATTATAATTGAGCTCAAAAATACACACGTGTGTGGAGGATATACCATGTCAGTCCTGCCCAAACGCAAAACCCAGATGAACTTGTAACCGAGATTTGTTTCCCAGTAAAAGAGAAATGAATAATGAGTTGAACTTAAGCAGTTAAATATTGATAGAGATATGCTATAATAAAATCTAAGCTATTGTAGAAGACCAATTATGAATCTGCTGCTTAAGGATCAATTCTGGAGGTGTAAAATATGAAAATTGCGTCGTTTCAGCTAAACGGCAATGTGTCATATGGCGTCATTGCAAATAAAGAGATCATATTAATAGAAGGAGATATCTTTGGTGATTTTGTTGTAACAGATACTCGGATTTCCTTGGACGAAATAAAAATATTGCCACCTGTGATACCCAGCAAAGCAGTTTGCGTGGGTCTAAACTATCATGACCACATAGAAGAAACTAATTCCCGGCTTCCGGAAAGTCCCGTGCTTTTTATCAAGCCTTCTACCGCAGTTATCGGTCACATGGATGATATAAAGTACCCTGAATTGTCCGAGAGAGTAGATTATGAAGGGGAACTTGCCGTAGTAATCGGCAAAACAGCAAGGAACATAAGTGCGAATGAAGCCGAGGAATATATTCTTGGATACACATGTAGCAATGACGTAACTGCGAGAGATCTTCAACCGGCTGATGGCCAGTGGACGATAGCAAAATCATTTGATACTTTTTTACCTCTCGGGCCATGTATAGAGACGGAAGTAGATCCACGAAATCTTGAAATACGAACTTACTTAAATGATGAGTTAAAGCAGTCATCCAATACAGGGCATATGATTTTCGACCCATATACTTTGGTTAGCTATGTTTCAAAGATAATGACCCTTCTTCCGGGAGATGTAATACTCACCGGCACGCCCTCCGGAATTGGCCCCATGAAAAAAGGTGATAAAGTTGTCGTTGAAATAGAAAGCATTGGCTGTTTAGCTAACTATGTGAAATAGTGAATTTTTGGGGACAGGTGAATTTTTGGGGACAGGTACAAAATATTCACAAGTGAATATTTTGTACCTGTCCCCAAAAATTCACCTGTCCCCAAAAATTCATCAAATCGCCTCAAATACTCATGAAAAATCGGTAAGGGGAGGAAGAGATGTCAAAGAACAAAGAGCTAATTAAAGGAAGTCTAATTGACAAAAGGAAGGCTAAAGCAAAAACAAGTGTGGATTTTATTTCTCAAGAAGTGGTTAAAAGGGTAAACGATTTTCACAAAGGCTTTAGTGAGTATTCGGTGACACCGCTGCACAAATTAGAAGCTTTGGCAAAACACGTCGGTGTAAAGAATATCTTTGTAAAAGATGAGTCCTATAGGTTTGGATTAAATGCTTTTAAGGTCTTAGGTGGTGCTTATGCAATAGGCAAGTATCTAGCTGATAAATTAGGCATGGATATATCGGAAGTGTCTTTTGAATATTTGCGTTCTAAAGAAGTGAGGGAGAAGATAGGAGAAATCACCTTTGTGACCGCTACGGATGGCAATCACGGAAGGGGAGTTGCATGGGCTGCCAATCAATTGGGGCAAGGGTCGGTTGTCTACATGCCGAGGGGCTCATCCCTTACTAGATTAAACAACATAAGAAAAGAAGGGGCAGATGCGTCTATAATTGATGGAAATTATGAAGATGCAGTAAAGCTTTCTGAAGAAATGGCCAGGAAGAACGACTGGGTAGTTGTCCAAGATACGGCATGGGAAGGATATGAAGAAATACCTACCCGGATTATGCAGGGATACGGCACCATAATCTATGAAGCTATGGAACAACTAAAGGGGCACAGCATTAATAAACCCACTCATGTATTCCTTCAAGCTGGAGTGGGATCCTTTGCTGGAGCGATTCTTGGCTATTTTGTAGATAAATTTGGAGAGGAAAGGCCAATAACGGTTATCATGGAACCGGATGAAGCGAACTGTCACTATTTATCTTCCTTAAGTGGCAAAAGGGAAGTAGTTGAAGGAGATATGCCTACCATTATGGCGGGTCTGGCATGTGGTGCCCCAAACACCATAAGCTACGATATATTGATGGATTATGCCGATGGCTTTTTATCGTGTCCCGACTATGTTGCGGCAAGGGGCATGCGAGTACTTGCTTCACCTCTAAAAGGAGATCCCCAGGTAATATCGGGAGAATCAGGTGCTGCCGTGGGAATTGGCGCAGTTACATTGTTAATGGAGAGAGATGAATACAGGGATATTAGGGAGAAACTAAAACTAGATGAAAGTTCAGTAATACTGATAATAAACACAGAAGGGGATACTGATCCTGAAAAATACAGGGAAATAGTCTGGGATGGGGCATACAGCTCTGTTGAATGAATAACCATAAACTATGGACCTGCCTGGAGGTCTTTCGTTTGGGGCCCCCTGGCAGGTCCTCATCAATTACAGCATATTTTTCGCTACATGAAATCCTTCGTGGACTGCGTTCCAAATCTTCCTGGGAGAGTCTGCATCGCCTATTACGTAAACTTCATCGATAAGCTTTGCAAGTTCTTCTTCCAGCTGGTCGTTGGCTTTCATTCCAGTTGCTATAATAACTGTGTCGTAAGGAATGTTTTCTTTGGTGCCGTCTTTTTCTACCGTTACCTGTTCTTCATCGATGCAGCATACTTTGGTATTTAGCATTACTTTGACACCAGCTTCTTGGATTTTTACGTTAAGTCTTTGTTCATTGTTGGCATTTATCACTTCTTTTGGCACGAGCTTGTGCAGCATTTCAACCAGTGTCACATCTTTGCCCTTTTCAGCAAGATAAATAGCAGTTTCGCTTCCCACAAGCCCTCCTCCAATGACCACAACTTTGTCGCCGGTTTCGCATTTATCAACTAGGCAATCCACTGCCATGGCCACCTTAGGATTGTCCTTTAAGCCTTCAATGGGTGGAAGCAGCGGGACTGCACCGGTCGCCAAGACAACCTTGTCAGGTGCGAATCTTACTATATCCTCTACAGTAGCTTCTTTATTGTATACCACGTTTACATTGCGTTTCATTACTTGGTTTCTCAAGTACTGGATGTATTTCTTTACGGATTTCTTAAAATCAGGAGCTGCTGCTGCAATGCCCAGTCCGCCCAGTTCATCACTTTTTTCCCATATGGTTACTTTATGTCCGCGGTCGGCTGCAGTTATGGCAGTTTGCATTCCGCCAATGCCACCGCCTACTATTAGCACGGTTTTTGGTTCCTCGGCAGCTGTTACTTGGCTGATGTTTTCAAAACCACATCTTGGGTTGACGGAACAGGCAGTGTGGCGGCCTTCAAGGATACCCAGTAAGCACTCATTGCAGTAGATGCAGTATCTTATGTCGTCAAATCTGCCGCTTTTCACCTTGTTGGGCCATTCAGGATCGGCAATTGACTGCTTGCCCAGGGAGATATAGTCTACCTTGCCTTCCCTTACTGCATTCTCAGCTACTATAGGGTCGTCTAATTTACCATCGCAAAATACCGGGATGTTTACTATTTCTTTAACTTTGGCTGCAAGGTCTACTTTTGTAGCATCTTCGTCATAAACAGTTGGAATGGGCTTGTACCAGACTTCGAAACATCCTCTATCAACATGTAGTGCGTCAACACCGGCTTCTTCAAGCATTTTGGCGATCTTTAAGCCCTCTCCGATTGTCCTACCGCCCGGAATTTCGTGGGTGAGGGTGAATTTGAAGAGAATTGGAAAGTCTTCGCCGCATTTTTCCCTGACTTGCTTAATCAGGTTCAAGGGGAACCTCATCCTGTTTTCCAAGCTGCCGCCGTATTCATCAGTGCGTTTGTTCCAAAGCTCTGTCATGAACTGGTCAATTAGGTAACCGCCGTAGCCTTGAATTTCTATTGCGTCACATCCTGCGGCTTTTGCCCATTTGGCTGTGTTTCCAAAGCTATCTTCTATGTCCTTAATCTGTTCGATGGAAAGGGGTCTGCATAGTAACTCGGGGAAATAGGTGCAGGGAACTGCACTTGCGGCATAGGGGGGAGTGTTGGGGTCGGTGAAGGACATGCGGCCAATACCTGCACTTATCTGTAAAGCTACTTTAGCGCCATAAGCATGGCAGGATTCCACAACCCTGTACAGCCGCTCAACCATTGGCTGACTGTCTAGCACGTTACAGGGCTTGGGCTCATACTTGGTAGTGCAGGTGGTGGCACCTAGGATGATTAGACCAAATCCGCCTTTTGCCCTGTCCTCATAGTACTGGCGAGACTGTTCGGAGAAGCCTCCGTCAGGGTCTGTACCGGTACCCATGGGGGACATGAAGATTCTGTTTCTCAGCTTCATGTTGCCAATTTTAGTGCGGTCAAAAAGTGTTTTCATGAAAAGACCTCCCTTTAGGTTTTTATTTTAGGGTGAACTTCAGTTTAGTTAAATTGATCACTTCCCGGGTAGTGACCATTTGACATCTAGGTTTAAAGATAGAATTCACATTCACATATGAAAGAAAAAAGAAAAACAACATGTGTATAAAAAAGTCGTACAAGTGTCCGACTATGTCTGACAAAATTATAACATTAAAAAGATTTTTTGGCAATAGAGATTTTTAAGTTTTTACAATATTGTTTTAAAAAATAAAAAAGCCGTGCTTCTGCACGGTTTAGGAAGAATTGCTACCAGGCTTGTCTTTAACGAGGAGAAGAGCTTCCAGCATTTCTCTGTTTTTGGATATCAAATCGAAGCTGCCGTTTTTGTTGCACCAAATGACAGAAATTCCTACGGTGAGATAGGTTATGGCTTCTACGATTTTCTCCGGAGGATTGTGGTTTAGGATTTCTCCGGCCTCCTGGGCTTTCTTTATGAGATTTATGTAAATATCCCACATGGTTATCTCGTAAGGGACTAATATTTTCAAATTGCCGTTGTCGATGTTGCGCTTGAGGACCTGGCCAAATATTTCAGGGCCAGTTTCCATCATTTTTGTCAAAAAGGTTTCAAAGATCTGGTAGAACTGATCTATGTAATTGGTTGAGTTTAATATGGAGGGCAGATTTTCAAAAATAATTACTTCAGGGATTAACAAAAAGCTATCAAAGATTTCATCCTTTGACTTGAAGTAGTAATAGAAGGTGCTCCTTGAAATTTTACAGGCTTTGCATATGTCCGTGACGGAAACGTTGTTATAACCTCTTTGCTGAAACAAATCTATAGCACAGTTTACGATGTGCATTTTTGTCAGGTTACTCTTATCTTGTTGATTTTGCATTCAGCCACCCCTAGCAAACACATTGTTAAATCAAGTATAATATATAATCTGTTGTAAGACAATACAACTCTTTCAAATACTGCAGCCTATGTTATAATAAAACAAGGCAGCTTATTGCGTGAATTGTTGGGGATGATGCCGTCCCCTTTTATTTATTAGTAGATGGGGGTTAAGCTTTGGTGAATTCCTTTTCCTATAATCTCAAAAGAAATACAATTATCCTTTTCGCTATTTTACATTTAGCCAACTATTTTATAAATAGTGCCTTTTTATTTTATATCTGTTGCGGCTTGCTCGTGTATATATTTGTTTTTGCAATGGGAGTATTGCCTAAAGTAACCCGCCGTATTTCACTTGCTCTTTTGCTCCTTGGCATTTGTCTCATGATTTGGAAGAGGATGCCTTTTGAGGCATGGCTTTTGTGTATTGATAAAAATGGCAATCTCGTGACACTTTTTATTCTAGTGCCAATGATGTTCCTGCCCTTTAGCTACAATGATTATCAAAAGGAATTAAAGCATGTGGCGCAGGCTTATATGCAAAGCCTATTGCCATTTTGTATGCTGACCTTTTCAGTAGTGCACATTTTTGGAGTTGTGATATCCGTTGGAGCAGTAAATTTGGTGTTTGAGTTATTTAAGAACAATGCAAAACTATACGATGCTGAAAAAACTTTCATGGCGTCACTGCTCAGGGGCTACTGCTCGTCGGGCTTTTGGTCGCCTGCATGGGCCTCAATTTTGGTTGTCACCACACAATTAAAAATCCCCTGGATACAGTTTATTCCATGGGGCATAGGTTTTTTCTTGATATCTTTGGCCCTCGATACGATAGCAGTATGGTTTAAAATGAGGCGAAATCCTGACAAATACCCGAGACTTGAGACCAGGGAACATGTAGTAGTTGATTGGAAACAAATATTTATCTTGATTGGCCTTGCAACAGCGTTAATCAGCATCATTGCGGTGATTAGCAAGATAACGCCTTGGGATTTAATGGTCATCATTCCCTTGGTGGCGATAGTTTTTCCAATAGTTGTTGCCTTAATCCAAAATAAGATGCCAAATTATAAGTTGGGGATGAAAGAGTATTACGACAAGTCTGTCCTTAAAGTTATTAGCCAGGTGGCATTGTTTACTGCAGCAGGGTTTCTATCAAAAGCTTTGGAATTCTCCGGTGTTGGTGCGATGATCCCCCAATTGCTGCCCACATGGATGTCTCAATATCCGGTTATTTTGATAGGCTCAATCATGCTTTTAATGATAGTGCCTTCCCTGGTGGGGCTGCACCCGGTGGCCATCGGAACGGCCCTAGTTGCAACTATAGTTCCAGCAAGCATAGGTTTGACCGATATGGCTTTCGCCCTTACCATCATCGTAGGTTGGGCCCTGGCCATTCTGATTTCTCCCTTTTCGGCAACTTCTTTGATTGCCGGAGGTCTGCTTAACAGTTCACCTTGGGATATATCACTTGGTTTAAACGGCAGGTTTGGTTTTTTCAATGTATTGTTTTTCAGCATCATTATTGCACTAATAAACGGGACGTTTTGATAAATCTGCCAGGGGGACGTTTCGTTTGCCAGGTTTTCAACCTGGCAAACGAAACGTCCCCTTGGCAGATCTGACAAACGAAGCGGCCCCTGGCAGCTTTTTATTCATCCTATGGTTTTTTTGTTAATTTTTCATGAATATATAGGTCTCCATCACAGCCAACAGAAAATTGATTTCGGCCGAACTCATTCCCTATTCCGATAGAAATATAAGTTAAAATCAATTGATTTATACTGCAACCTTCCTTTTCTGCTTGTTCTGCTAATAATTTATGCAACATTTTCGGCATTCTTAGTGTCAGTTTTCCGCTATAATCATCTTCAGATTTATATTCATCCGGTTCAGGAATTTTTCTTCCTAATTCTTTTGCAGTTTCTATCCAACATTTGATTGCATCTTGGATGTTTCTCAATGCTTGATCGGGAGTGTCGCCATCGCTCATACAACCTGGTAGTTTTGGCACAGCAGCTAAAAAACCGCCTCCATCTTCCTCTGATAGTTTAATTATCTCTATTTTGTAATTATAAATATCAACTTCATTAATCGTGGACAACTTATCCCCTCCTTATATAATAAAAAAATCTTCATTTGCAATTTCAAAAGCCCTTAATGCTTTTTTAATATAAATAGGTTTTATTGGTTTGTCTTTTGGAATGGTTATGATATCTTCCGAATCGGGATGACTATATGTATAATGACTCGAACCACCACCTGGATTTCTTCTTGTAAAACCTCCGACTTTGGTCAACAGCTTATCAATCTCTTCAAAGCGCACATCTCTAGGATTGTTTTTAATCTTCTCATACAGCTTCTTATAATGAGGCATGAAAAGTCCTCCGATTGTCCCTTATAAGTGATCTTCTATGCATTATAACAACATATCAGATTCAAAATGGTATTATATATAATACCATTAATTTTTGTTTTTGTAAATATTTGCTTATGGCAAAATGAAAAATTAAAGAGATGATAAGGGGACTTTGCAGGGGACGCCTTGATTGTTAGATTGAAAACCTGGCAAACGAAACGTCCCCTTGGCATGTTGGCATTTCCCAAAGGCATGCCGTCTTTAC
>LFSJ01000175.1:0-1531 GCA_001512695.1 Tepidanaerobacter sp. DTU063
CTAAAAAGCCCCAATGTTCTGGGGCCTATTAGTTATCTCTTCACTTCTCTTGCAGCATCTGCTATGTCTTCTGCTGTCAAATTGTAGAGTTTTAATAATTCATTGGGCTTGCCTGACAAGCCAAATCTGTCTTTTATGCCTATTCTCCGCATGGGAGTAGGCTTTTTCTCGGCCAAGACTTCAGCCACTGCACTGCCAAGACCGCCTATTACCGTATGCTCTTCAGCGGTTACGATAGCGCCGCAATCGGCAGCCTTTAGTATTATATCTTCATCGATGGGCTTTAGGGTGTGTATATTTACAACCATGGCATTTATGCCCTCTTTTTCCAATATTTCAGCGGCTCTCAAGGCTTCTGCAACCATGATTCCGGTGGCGATAATTGCAACATCGCTGCCTTCTCTCAGCACCTTACCTTTCCCTATCTCAAACTCGTAATCTTCATCGAAGATAGTTTCCACCGCCATACGGCCCAACCTAATGTAAACTGGACCTTGATGAAAAGCCGCAGCTCTAACGGCCTTCTTGGTTTCAACTGCGTCAGCCGGGCTTATGACCGTCATATTGGGAAGTGCCCGCATTAGCGATAAGTCTTCCACTGACTGATGTGTGGCACCGTCTTCACCCACGGTAAGTCCCGCATGGGTGGCGGCTATTTTTACATTTAATTTGGGATAACAAATTGAGTTCCTGACCTGTTCAAAAGCCCTTCCTGTAGCAAAAACGGCAAAGGTGCTTGCAAAGGGTATCTTCCCGCAGGTTGCAAAACCCGCCGCAGTGCCCATCAGGTTTTGTTCCGCTATGCCCACATTAAAAAAGCGCTCGGGGAATTTTTTTGCAAAAACTGATGTCTTGGTGGACCCCGAAAGGTCTGCATCTAAGACTACAATATCCTTTATCTCTTCACCCAGCTGTGCCAGTGCCTCGCCATAGGCATCACGGGTTGCTATCTTCGTCATCTAAATCTCCTCCCATATACTTATAAAGCTTCAATGGCTTCTTTTGCCTGTTCTAAGCTTGGTGCCTTTCCATGCCATCCTACCTGGTTTTCCATGAAAGGCACGCCTTTTCCTTTAACGGTTTTTGCAACTATTACGGTAGGCTTGCCCTTAATAGTCTTTGCTTCTTCGACAGCCTCAATGATCTGCTTCATATCATGGCCGTCAATGTCGATTACATGCCAGCGAAAGGCTTTGAACTTTTCCTGTATGCTTTCAGGTGACATGACCTGGTTGATGGGGCCGTCGATTTGCAGGCCGTTGTAATCTACGAATCCAGTAAGGTTGTCCAACTTGTAATGAGCTGCTGCCATAGCTGCTTCCCAAATCTGACCTTCTTCTATCTCACCGTCCCCCATCAAAACATATACCCGGTAGTCTTTATTGTCAAGTTTTCCCGCGAGGGCCATGCCGTTTGCGGCAGACAATCCCTGCCCTAGAGAACCCGTAGTCATATCAAGGCCGGGAGTGGTTTTCATGTCAGGATGGCCCTGAAGCATCGCCCCGGTTTTTCTTAGTTTTAACAGCTCCTC
>LFSJ01000175.1:1675-5262 GCA_001512695.1 Tepidanaerobacter sp. DTU063
TCGATAAGTTGATTCGAGATGCTCATAGTGAACGATCACTCCTTACAAAGTTAATTATCATCAGCTTGGAAACTAAAGCCTTCACCTAAAACCTCGTGGACGTCATGGATGATCACAAAAGCTTTAGGGTCTGCTTCATGGACCAAGCTTTTTAGTTTAGCTATCTCAAAGCGTGTTATTACACATAGCAGGACATTTTTATCGTTTAGGGAATAACCGCCTTTAGCCCTAAAAAGGGTCACTCCCCTGCCCAATTCCGTCAGTATTTTGCGTGACAGCTCTTCTGGCTTATTTGAAATGATATAAACTGCTTTGGCATAATTAAACCCTTCGAGTATCAAATCTATAACCTTACTGCTCACAAACAGGGAAATCCAGGCATACATTGCCAGTTCCCAGTTAAAGGCAAGGCCGCTTAAGATTATTACAAAAAAGTCTATGACCAATATACCCTGCCCCTCACTTATGGATGGCACAAAGTGGTGTAAAATCATTGCTGCTAAATCAGTCCCACCCGTAGAGCCCCTTCCCCTAAACACAAGGCCCAGACCTATTCCAAGCACTATGCCACCGTATACTGCAGAAAGGATTAAGTCTTGGGTTGGCACCGGAAAACCTGCAGTAATCTCCGTAAACACCGAGAACAGCAGGCCGCCAATTATTGTCTTTATTCCGACACTTTTGCCTAATAAAGCGACTCCCGCAACAAAAAGAGGGATATTAAGGCCCAGCATGGTCCAGCCTACCGGCACATCAAAGACATAGTGCAATACAGTCGCTATACCGCTGACACCACCTGCCGCCAACTTATTTGGCACAAGAAACATCGTAAGGCCTAAGGCTGCGATTAAGGAACCGATGAATATCTGTGCATAATCCAGGAACAGGGCTCTGAGTTTCATAGACTCACTTCTTTATCTTAATCTGACTTTATTAGAAAACAATCTGTGTATTACAACTTCAATTAAGAAAAGGGGCAGCACCATCATCCTTTTAAATCGCCATGGTTGAGTTATTAGCCTGAAAAGCCATTCCAGACCCGCCTTTTGCATGAAAACCGGCGCTCTGCTCACATTGCCCGAAAGTACATCAAAGCTGCCTCCTACACCCATGGCCACGCGAAATTTCAGCTTGTCTTTGTTTTCAATCATGAATTTTTCCTGTTTAGGAAAGCCCATCGCAACTAGCAGAATGTCGGGCTCCTTATCATTTATTATGTCAATTATTTCATCTTTCTCTTCATCTTCAAAATAGCCGTGATGAGTTCCGGCAATCTCGAGGCCCGGGAACAATTCCCGTATTTTAGCTGCCGCCTGCTCCGCTACACCAACTTTACCTCCCAGCAAAAACACACTCAAGCCCTGAATTTCTGCAAGTTTCAGTATTTTTATCATGAAGTCAAAACCCGTAGTCCGCTCTTGCAGCGGCTTGCCAAAAATGCGGGATGCTATGACTACACCAATGCCGTCCGGCAGACAAATATCTGCATCATTTAGAACTTCCATCATATCCCGGTTATTACGTGCAGCCATGATTATTTCCGCATTGGGCGTTACAATCACCTTCCTATCATGAGACTTTAAATAATTCTCCACCCTCGTGCAAGCTTCATGATAATCAATACGGTCAAGTAATACGCCGAGTATATCTATCCGTTCCCTACCGCCAACCTTCATTTTATATCCTCCAGTAGATTTACGGCCAGTTTCGCATTTTCCTCTGCCAGCAGCTTCAGCTCTTCCCTTTTCTCCTGAAGAATCTTCTTGCTCTTTGGTATTTCACTTAATGTCTTTTCCAACAAATTGCAGAGAGAAATTAGGTCCAAATCACCTGGTTTGCCGGCGGAAAGTTGCTCCACCCGCTCCAGAAAATATTCAACCTTAGGATCGTAAACGAGACCCAGCAAGGGCACCTCATTCATGGCACCAAATATCAGAGCATGGAGCCGCATTCCGAACATGATATCCATTTTGCCACAGAGCCACAAAAGTTCCCGCGGGTCCATGGCTTCTGAGACAATTGTGGCAGGTTCTTTCATTAATTTCATAACTTCAAGGGACTCGAAGTAGTCATTGGGATATTGCATCGGCAAAAATATAACATCCGCATTGTGACTTTTAACCAGGTAGTCACATGCTTTAGCAATTACCTCCCTGCTCTTATTTAAATTCCAGGGTCTCACGGAAACTCCAATTCTCGGATGATCCTCCCTAAGGCTAATCTTGAGTTTTTCAAGCAGACAGTACCCCACAGCATCATCAATGGGTTTGAGTACAAATGCCGGATCTGCAGTGACAATCATCGGGGGCTTGGTAACACCGAGATTTTCCAGCTCTCTTTTGGACTGTTTGTCTCTTACGGTTATAAGGTCCACCATATTTCCAACGAGTTTAATCATGCCTTTGTTCATTTCTCTAAAGACCGGTCCTACACCATTGGCATAAAACATCACTTTTTTATTTAGCTTTTTAGCCAGGTATAGTATGAACAGATAATAGGGAATTGAACGGTTACTGGTAACATCCTGCAGGAGTCCTCCTCCTCCGCTGATTACCAGGTCAGCCCTAGATATCTCCCTTATTATTGCAAATGGATTAGTCCTTTGAACAGCATTTATGCCGTAATCCTCCATGGTCTTTAGAGGATCTGCTGAAAGGGCAGTAATTTCAATATTCTCTTTTAATTTTTTTAGAGATTCCACAATAGCAATAAGTATGGCTTCATCCCCAGCATTACCGAAACCGTAATAGCCGGAAACCAATACTCTGTGCATCAGTTTTTCTCCTTTTTTCATAGAGATAAATCCCCCTAATTGATACAAACCCAGCATCTATTAACAGCCTTATAGCTTTCACGCAGCACTGCCTGCCGCAAATTGACTCAATTCCTCCGGAGAATCTCCATGTATAGCTTTTCAACTTTTTCAATCATGGTTCTTGAAGAAAATCTTTCAAAAACCGTCTTTTGAGCAGCAAGGCCAAGGCTCTTTGCTAGCTCTTTGTCCGATAGTACTTTTATGATGGCTTCGGCTAAATACTTATCATTGCCCGGAGGCACCAACATGCCGTTAGCCTCGTGTTTTATAACTTCAGGTATACCCCCCGTTTCCGTAGCGACAGCAGGCTTTCCGAGGGCCATTGCCTCCAGCAAAGCCAGGCCCAAACCTTCGCTGATGGAAGGGAGGACAAACACGTCAAAATCCGCTTCAAGGCTTTCCACATCTGGTCTGTAGCCCATAAAGGCTACATTGTCTGTTATGCCCAGTCTCGTACACATCTCCTTTAATGATTCTTCAAGGGGGCCATCCCCTACAATCACGAGACGGGCTGATGGAAAAACCTTGAGCACATGATAAAAGGCATTTATAGCGTACTCGTAACCCTTTTCCGGCACAAGCCTCGCCACTATTCCCACTACCGGTATCTCAGGCGAAAGGCCGAGTTTCTCCCGCAAGGTCCCCTTGATATCTGCGAATTTTGATAGATCTATGCCGTTATATATTGTGCTAATCATATCCGCAGGGACTCCGCTGTCTATAAGGTCAATCTTCACGGCCCGAGATATGGATATTATTCGGTCTGTAAAAA
>LFSJ01000175.1:5281-7398 GCA_001512695.1 Tepidanaerobacter sp. DTU063
TTTACCAGCAATCCGACCAGCGAGGCTTGCATGTGTATGTACAATGTCCACTTTTTCCCGGGAAATAATCTGCCTAATCCTTTTTATGTGCCCTAGCTTTGCGGAACTTTCTCCCCCTTGCAAGGTATATACCTTTATGCCTTTATCTCTCAACTGCCGTTCCAGCTCACCACCGCCAGGGCAGGCAACTATAATCTCAAAAGGACTGTCTCCCCGGTGTGACAGCAAATTGAAGAGATATCTGCCCGCACCCCCAATATTTGTATCCGTTAGGACGTGAAGGACCCTAATCATGATAGCCTCTCCCCTATATCGTCACCGGTAAAGGAAGCCGATGTCAAGGCTGACATCATCCCTAGGTACATCCAAAAAGCCATGACGATTCTGGGACTGTACCACACGTAATCAAACAATCCATGAAACAGATGTCCGGCTAAGGCTGCAAGGATCCCAGCCGCAATATATGATATTTTATCATTCATCGTCACATTGCTTAGGGCCTCGGAAAAGCCTCTGAAAACCATCCATAGGAGGGAAAATACTCCTATTACCCCGAGCTCAAGGCAAACTTCCAAGTATAAATTGTGCGCATGAACGGCCGATGCCCCCGCTATCATATAATCCCTGTATACCCTTGAAAATGCCGTAAGGCCCAATCCCACACCGGTAAGCCAGTAATCTTTTATCATTCTCAAAGCTGCAATCCAAATTGTTATTCGATAGGCATTAGAACTATCCTCCAGGCTGCCTATACTGGCTATCCGATTCATTACAACCGGTGGTAAAAACATGGGTGACAAAAGGGCCAATATGACAATCAGCGCCAAGAGTCGTGGTTCCTTCAGCAAAGCAAAGATTAAGACCGATATAGCCAATCCCAGCCAGGCTCCCCTTGAAAAGGTCAAGACAAGGCATAGTGTCAGCATGCACACAACCGAGGCCAAAATGAATTTGTGCCGAAATCTATCCGATGCCAGGAAAGCACCTGCTAGCAGCGGAATTGAGAGACCCAGATACTCTCCCAGAACGTTCGGGTTTTCAAGAGTTGCATAGACCCGGGTTGCAAGTTCGGGAAACTGCTCAACATCAACCCAAGCCTCGGCTGTTGGAATTTTGATAAAAAAATACTGATAAATGCCCAGCAGCGAAAGAAAGACTGTAGAAACGATTATGGAAGCTAGCACCAGCTTTATGGTTTTTGAATCTCTAAACAATACTGCAGCAGTGTAAAAGATCATAAAATATGCCGCGTAGAGGGGAAGGACTTTAAGGCTCTCTGCTCTCATCACCGAAAACACCGCCGCTATTACTGCAGTTGCCATAAACAGCAAAGCTGGTATTATGGCAGCCGGTATGGTGTTATTTATTTCATCTCCTTTTATGAGCAGGGATAAAAAGGTTATCCCTATTATGCCCACGGTATATGTGGTCGGCAGCAAGGGCAGCATAAATGCCGTCATGGCAAGGCCCAAGCCCGGCCATATATAAATTGCCGTAGATGCGAAAACAATGCCGAACAATTTGATAAAAGTTGTTTGAGGCAAAAAGTAGTACAGCAATCCTGCTGTGAAGCTAACTGCAGCAAATTCTAGCCCATCCCTGTAATGCAGAGCTCTTCCGGAGCTTTCCCGGTGCTGCAGATCGACATCACAAAACCAACTAAAGATTTTCCAAGTTTTGCTAAAATCTAGCAGTGACTTAAGAGAAACCTTAACATTTAGCAAAAAAAATAATAAAACTAGTAAGATTGCGCGGTACAACAGAGATTTTGGAGTGAAATTTTCATAAAAGCCCTTTAAGATCGTAATTGACAGCATAAAAGGCAGTATCATGAAGGCCACTGTTGACATGGGAGCCTGTACAAATGAATCAGTCGCCTTTTTTGCAAATCTATAGGGAAAGCTGTTTTGAACAATAGTGTTTAAAAAGTGTCGAACTTTGTTTAAGGGATTACTGATTTTTTGGAAGGCTGCCATCAATCGACTTTCTCTTATGGCTTCAGGTTCCCAGCCCTTATGGGTAAAAAATACCCTGAGAAAGCTGCCCTCAAGTGCTTTGGTAATTGATGCGCCGAGGGAAGATATCATTTTATAAAACAGGCTGCTCTTATAGACTTC
>LFSJ01000175.1:7543-17069 GCA_001512695.1 Tepidanaerobacter sp. DTU063
GCATTATCGCCGGCAGTTCCCGATCCCTGAATTGTCAGATAGATATCCTTGTATACCGGGTTGGGTGCGACCACTAAGCGTCCGTCAGCAGTTTCAACAATGCTTTCAGAGGGTACAACTTTCACATTCGTTATTTTGCCCAAAACCGCATTGGTTTTGGTCTCTTTCACAACATCTCCTTCGTTTATAACATTGCAGGTGGCATCCCTTACTTCCTTCACATGAACTACAACTTCAATGGTTCTTGTGACGGCACCGGCCGACTGTTGCTTCTGCATTAGGGTAAAGCGCCCTACAACAGCTACAACCAATAAGATTACCAGTAAGTCTATGATGTTAATTAAACCAAATACCCTGCCTTTGTTATCTATTAGGCTCATCATTGACCTCCTCAATTACCTGATGGTATACTTTTAAAACTTCATCGGTCATAGTTTCTATGGAAAAATGCCTGACTACTGCCTGTCGGCCGAAGCTCCCCAATTCCCTTCTGATCTTACCATCAGCCAGCAGTGTCTTTATGGCATCGGCTATATTCGAGGCATCGGTCTTCATATCTGCCCCCCGGCCGCTGAAGTTATGCTTCCTCGCTATTTCAAAGTTTTCCGGTCCCAATATGCCCATAAATCCTGCCTCACCGGCAATGATTACAGGCTTTTCCATGGCCATGGCTTCAAGTGCCACACGGCCTACTCCGACAGCCACATCCGCCATGTTCATGAAAACGGGGGTATCAAGACGGGCACCGGTGACGATTACCTTGTTTTGATTTGATCTTAAATTGAACCTATCCGCCATCTGTTTAATAGCTTCGAACTTGTCGCCTTCGCCCACAATTACGAGACTTACCCGGGGAAAGACTTTTGCAATTTCCGGCATGGCTTCAATTAATCTTAAGGCAATTTCCCCCCTGGCGCCCATTAGCCGGCTGATGTATATGATTTTTAAGTCGTCCTCTTTTAAGCCTAACTGTGCTTCCACCAAAGATGAATCGATGTTTTGGGGATCAAACTGCTCCAGGTCGATACCGTTTGGAATCACCACAATTTTATCGGGACTCACCCTAAAGCCGTTTACCAGGTGCTTTTTCACATCCTCGCTTACGGCGATGACCTTGCGGCCCCATGTCGTAATAAGGCCCATTCCCCAGCCGGTAGAATAAATTCCGTGAGACGTTGTTATGTAAGGACAGCCGGTGACATAGCTCACCCATTGAGAAATCCAGGCTGGTATTCGAGCATGAGCGTGGATAATATTAACGTTGTACCTTTTTATAATATCAGTAAGGCCTCTTACAGATTTCACCAAGTGCAAGGGGGATTTTCTGTCAAGGGGCAAAGTGTAATGGGGTATGTCGCTTGTTTCAAGGACTTTCGTCAATTTTCCGCCATGTGAAGCAACTATCACGTTTACCCCTCGTCTTTTCAATTGTTTGGCAAGGGAGACAGCATGAGTTTCTGCTCCGCCGGCATCAAGTGCCATTAAAGCCAATAAAACCGTAAGTCTTTCCATTAAAAAAGCCTCTCTCTCCGAGAATTTGCTAAAAAAAGTATAACATCATACAGTGCTTATGTAAAGCTTCACAGCTTTTCAGCAAAACTTGAGCTAGCTTGTCATTGTATAGTATATCCACCTCTAACCATCAACACCACATTATTGTTCTCAGCCCTTACGCCCCTACCATCATCCCTCGGTACGATGAGAAGGTGGTTTTGACTTATATTCTCTCCATGTCTTATGTCCTTACCTGCCGTCACATCTGCCAAACCGCCCATTCCGCTGTCTACAGCTGAGGCAATTCCGCTTCTTAAAATCATTTCCGTACTGTGATTGCCAATTAAAACTTGACCCTGTTCCAAATATATTATTTCAAAGCTCGAGGAACCACCGGATTTGGAATCCACGTACTCCCTGAGACTGTGGAACACTTTATCAACATAGCTCCTGCTGACAAGGGGGTCAGCTTCAGAGCCCGGTTCCGCTATATTTGCATAAGCACTCATGGCAAAGAAAGATACCACTGCCACGGCCACTATTATCAAAAAGAGTCTTCCCAGCTTAGCCATTTTTCACACTCCCAGTACGATTTTGTGACCTATAATGTATTCGACATGACCCTTGGGTTTTCCTTTTAAACAAATAAAACCCTCCCGGTCATGATGATTATATTTTACCACACGGAGGTTAAAATATCTAATACCGAGAGGGTTGTAAAGGTTCATCGTTCTACTACACCCAAATTGTATGGAAAATCCCTTCCCTGTCTACTCTCTCATAAGTATGAGCGCCAAAATAATCCCGCTGCGCCTGTATTAAGTTGGCGGGCAGTGTATGCGTACGGTAAGAATCATAGTAGGCCAGGGCCGAGCTAAAGGAAGGTATGGGGACTCCCTTTAATGCTGCCGTGCTCACTACTTTCCGCCAGGCTTCCTGGCAGTCTTCGATGCTCTGCTGGAAATAAGGTGCCAGGAGCAGGTTTTGAAGCTTGGGATTTGTTTCATATGCCTCTTTAATCTTGTCCAAAAACTGTGCCCTGATTATGCAGCCGGCTCTCCAAAGGAGGGCTATATTGCCCAGCTTCAAGTTCCAGTTGTATGCTTTCGATGCCTCGGCCATCAGGGCAAAGCCCTGCGCGTACGAACAGATTTTAGATGCATATAGGGCCCTTTTAATATCCTCTATGAATTGTCCCTTATCGCCTTCAAACGCTGGCCTAGGGCCCTTTAATTCTTGGGAAGCCTTAATGCGCTCATCCTTTATTGCAGACATGTACCTGGCAAATACGGCTTCCGCTATGGTAGGGGCCGGGGTCCCCAGGTCCAGGGCTTCCTGGGATGTCCATTTGCCGGTGCCCTTTTGTCCCGCCTTATCCAGTATCAAGTCGACCAAAGGTTCTCCCGTTTCTTCATCTACCTTTCCCAATATATCTGCGGTTATTTCTATTAGATACGAGTTGAGTTCTCCCTTATTCCATTCCGCAAAGACTTCCTGCATTTCAAGGGCGGACATTCCAAGGAGGTTTTTCATGAGGAAATATGCTTCGCTGATTAGCTGCATGTCGCCGTATTCTATGCCGTTATGTGTCATTTTTACAAAATGGCCGGCCCCATCGGGACCTATATAATCGCAGCAGGGCACTTTATCGGGAGTCTTTGCAGAAATGTCAATAAAAATCTGACTGATTTCCTTCCATGCCTCTTTCGGGCCACCCGGCATGATGCTGGGCCCCCAAAGAGCTCCTTCTTCTCCGCCTGAAACCCCCACTCCCATAAAGTGTATTCCCCTTTTATCAAGTTCCTTCGCCCTTCTTATCGTATCCTTAAAATAGGAGTTGCCGCCATCAATGATGATATCCCCTTTTTCCAACAAAGGCTCAAGTTGGGCAATCATAGCATCCACCGGGGCACCTGCTTTTACCATGAGCATTATTTTACGGGGTCTTTTTAGGGTGAAAACAAGTTCTTCCAGGGAATATGCCCCTGTAATGTTGCCGTACCCTTTTGCTGAGCTCTCTAGGAATTCTTTGGTCTTTTCGGCCGTCCTGTTGTAGACCGAAATTTTATAGCCGTTTCTTGCTATATTAATCGCAAGGTTTTGACCCATAACTGCGAGGCCAATTAGGGCTATATCGGAGTTTGCCATGCTATCATCCTTTCTGCATAATAGCTATTAAAATTTGCTTTTATCAGCCCATAAGCCAAGTGCCGGATTGCTGACGTAAAAAACTTCTTCACCGTTTTCTAAAGTGTTAAATCCGTCCTTTAGCACATTTATATCATATGCCTTCAGGGCATCTTCAAGGGGCATGTATTCAAAAGCCACACCCTCGATATCCTCTTTTGTCAGTTTGTCTGTAGCATAAGTTATCTTAAATCTGCCATCAGGGGAACCGTGGATTAAATGGGCGGCTGTTGATAGGTTGTTTTGGAGGTCTTCGTTATTTTTAGTAAGGGAAAGGATTTCATCCCTACCTACGTAACCGTATTTTCTAATTAAGATGTCCCTATCTTCGTCTTCTCCAAATTGCCTGACACCGGGAGCAATGATGATGAGGTGGCCGTTGTCAGCCATGGCCATCCTGGTCCTGTATATGGCCTTATTGCCCACCCAGGTGCTCTTAAATTCTTCGGGATCGAGGAACACTACAGCCTTTTCTAAGGGTTTTTCTAATAATGTTATGTTTTTTTCCTGGCTGAGTTTTACTGCCTCTTCAAAGACCTTTCTTTCCCTTCCTATCAAAAGGCCTGATATGAGGTTTTCACCCTGCACATGGGATATAACGGTGAAAACATACATTAAGGGAACGTCCTTTAAAAAGTTTTCCTCTGCATAGTCGTACACTTTCCGAACGGGAGAATGGTCCTTGCCCATCAATCTTTCCAAACCATAGACGGCTCCTAAAAAGTGCGAGCTGTCTATCATACTCTTGCCGCCGCATCCCACAAAGATGTTTTTACTGTAGTTCGCCATACCCACTACCTCGTGGGGGACCACCTGGCCGATGGAAATGATTAGATCGTATTCGGAGTTTACAATTCTATGGTTTACTTCAACATCTATCGTAAAATCAAGAAGACCCTCGGAAATTTCATTGATATAGCTTCCTGGTACTTCGCCTATTTTAACTATGTCATTTCTCCAATCATGTACTATGAATCTTTCTTTCGGTATCTCTTCGCCGAACATCTTGTCTATTTCCTCATCACTCATTGCCATGTGCGTGCCCACTGCAGGCATGATATCTACCTGGCAACTGTCTTTCAAGATGTCATAGTACATGGCCGTTATTTTTCCCGCCTGCGAGTGAAACCTTGTAAAATCAGGGGGTAGAAGCAGTACTTTTTTCAGTTCTTTTTTCAGTCCAGACAGGCTCTCTTCTAACGCACTTTTTACTTGCTCATCACTGATGCTTTCAGATTTTAAGATTATGTTTTTCATTTTGTCACCTCTTCTTGCCGGGTCATTTGGTAATAGTACAAATACTCCCGGTACCTATCCTGGTATATTTCACTCTTGTCCTTGTTTGGAGTATACTTTTGGCCGGACCCCGGCTCATATTTTTCAATGTCAGTAATCTCTCCCAGGGCATTTAATGCCAAAACAGCAGCTCCTACGGTGGACATGTGCTGAATGCCCGAGGTGATTATATCCCTGTTGAAGATATCCGCCGCCATTTGCAGCCAATGGGGAGAATTTTCTATGCCGCCTGAAATTCGTATTTCCTTCGGCTCACCGGTTATCTCGGTTAAAGCTTTGTAGCATTGATAGAGGTTGAATAGGACCCCTTCCAGTACCCCGTGAAATAGATCGCCGATTTCATGATGACCTTTTATTCCCATAAAGGAAGCTTGCCTGCTGTCCTGCCAGCCGGGGTTTCTTTCCCCGTACAGGAAGGGCAGAAAAATGGGTGCAGTTTGGATATTTGCCTTAGCTGCCATTTCATCTAGCTCTTTGTAGCCAAGGCCCAAGCCCTTGTATACCCGTTTCTTAAACCATTCCAAACAATTGCCTGCTCCTGATGTGGCGGCACCAGCAAGGCGTTTCTCGTTAAGGCTATAGTAGCACCAAGTCGACCGATTTACAGGCAGTACCGGTTCGTCGTAAGCTAAGCGAATCGCTCCGCTAGTCCCTACCGATAAGGTCATGATGCCATTTTTTAACGCGCCGGCACCAACCTGATTCAAGGCTCCGTCTGCTCCTCCAATTATTACCGGTATTCCGCTTTTTAAGCCAAGAAGCTGTGCCATATCCTCTTTCAGCGGCGCATAAAATGTTGCCTCTCTTAGCTCGCACAGCATGGAAGGGCTGATGCCTGCAAATTTTAACAGGTCTTCGTCCCAATCCAAGCTGTGTATATTGAACATTCCCGTCCCCGAGGCAATTGTCTTGGATTCAACCCTTTCACCCGTCAGCTGCTCGAAGATGTACTGTAATTGTGATGTGATATAGCATGCCTTTTTAAATAAAGCCGGTTCTTCTTTTTTTAGATGTATGACCTTCCACAGGGGGTACAGGCTGTGAATGGCACAGCCTGTTTTGTTGTAAAACCAGTTCCAAAGCTCTTCATCGCGACGGTACTCGGCCACCGTTTTGGCAGGGCGGGTATCCGCCCAGGTGTATATAGGAGTCAAGGGTTCCCTGTCCTTGTCCAGCAGCAGCAGACTGTGCCATATTCCGCTTAGGCTGATGGCATCAATTTCATATGTGTCAGATTTTAGTATTTCTTTTATCTCATTTATCAGCAGGTTTAATACTCCCTTGGCGTCCTGGGTTATCGTATCGCTGATACCCTCGACATACGGGATGCTCAAAACTTTTATCAGCCCTTCTTCGCTGGAATATATAGCAGCTTTTGAAGCAGAGGTGCTGGTTTCCAGTGCTAATATATTCAAAAAACATCGCTCCTTAACAATTTATTAATGCCAATAGATAAAGCTTTGGATATAGACTCTTACGGTGTGATATACTTCTCCAGAGTCCTCCTCACTGCCCCTTTACCTGCCACGAGTTCTTCAAAGAATGCCTCTACCTTTGATGCCAAATTATACTCGTAAAGGTTTACGCCGAATATGCTGCTGTCCGATAGTATGGGCCTTAGCGCCTCCGTAAACGGTCCCTTGTCTCCGAGCTTAATGTCTTTTACGTAGCCCCGCAGTTTTTCCAGCATCGGGTCGGGGCTGGGAACAAAGGGCTTGCCTTCATCGTCTATTCCCATGAGGTATCTCAGCCAACCTGCAAAGAAGAGAGGAATGTACTTCAAGGTAGATATGTCTCTTTTGCCGGTTGCAATGTAAGCTTTTAAGGTTTCTCCAAAGCGTACCGGAATCTTCTGGGATGTATCGGAAGCTATCCTCTGGGGCGTGTCCGGTACAAAGGGATTGGGGAAGCGTTGGTTTATTACTTCATAGATGAAGTCTTCGGGTTTTATTATTCCCGGGTCCACTACTACAGGCAGGCCTTCTTCATATGCTGTTTTTTCTATGAATGCTTTGAGCTGTATGTCTTTCATTTCTTCGGCAATGGAAGTGTGCCCCAGCAGGCAGCCATATATTGCAAGTATGGTGTGCAAGGGATTCAAGCATGTCCCTACCTTCATTTTTTCTACCTTGTCCACGGTCTGTCTATCGGTAAAAATTATTCCGGCCTTTTCAAGAGGCGGCCTTGAGTTGGGGAAAGCATCTTCTATCACCAGATACTGGGTCTCTTCTGCATTCACAAAAGAGGATACGTACGTGTTTTTGGAGGTTTTTACGATTTCCGCATCTTCTATCCCGTCTTCTTCCAACACCTTTTTTACCTGTTCAGAAGGCCTTGGCGTTATTTTATCTATCATGGTCCAGGGGAATGATACCAGCTTGGGGTCTGCTATATAGTCCGAGAATCCTTCATCTACCAGGCCATTTTTTACCCAAGTATCGGCAAAAGTCTTTATGGCGCTGTACAGCTTTGAACCGTTCTGGGAGCAGTTGTCAAGGCTTACCAGGGCAACGGGATACTTGCCAGCCTGGTATCTCTTGTAGCATAGGTATGTTATGATTCCCATAAGAGTCTTGGGGTTTTGGTGATTTGCATGCAGGTCCTGTTGTACGTCCGGATGGTAGTTTCCGCTTGCATCGATAAGGGAGTATCCCTTTTCCGTTATTGTGAAGCTAACCATCTGCAGCGTCGGGGATGTGAAGATTTTTTCCAGCTCTTCCATGTTGGCCTTTGCGGTTATTGCATGGACTATGCTGGCTACTATCTTTTTGTCCATGCTACCGTCTGCTTTCAGGGTGACGACTATGCTCAAGTTGTCGTAGGGCGTGTAGGCCTTGTGTATGATTTCTTCATCAAAGGATTCACATACTATGATGCCCTTGTCCGAAAGGCCCGTATCAAGTAGTGCCTGTTGCATTGCTGCGGGAAATGCCCTGAAAATGTTGCCGGCTCCAAAGTGCAGCCATATAGGTGCTTTCAGGGTGTTTTCTTTTACCCTCTCGATGTCAAAATTTGGCAGCTGATATCCTTTGTCTTGCCAAAAGGACTTGTCTTTTAAACTGGAAATGTTTAATTTCATCCTTATCACCTTTATTCTTTATTTTTTTATTTAAATAAATCAAATTAAAAACGCGATGCAAAACATCATTCATCAAGTTCCACCTTGCACTGCATCTGATGATTGGGAATTGAGAGAGACCTGCTGAGTACTAGTATGTAAGTTGTTGTTATTAATAATATATCACCTTTGCAAGCCTTTTTTCAATAGTGCTTTTGTATTTCAAGCTATCTGTTGGCAGTGCTTTTCCAGTACTTCTTTATCCAGAAGGGAGGCAGAACCTTCGTCCGGAAAAGGGCCCATCCAAGGCCAAGCTTGCGCCTGCAAGCCAAGCTGTTCCGGATTTTTGCAGACAACAATCTTCATGTTGCATATCACTCCATGGGCAAATACTTTATGGTGCTAAAAGGCTTCCGATTGGAAAATTACCAGCCTTTTATACCTCGGTCAGTACCAATCCCCAAGCTGTTACTGCAGCACCGATTACGCCGGCATCAGAGCCAAGTTTGGCTTTTACTACTTTTAAGTTCTCCCAATTTGCCTTTAATGCCTTCTCCCTCATCACATCCATCATGGGCTCATAAAATAGGTCCCATTCATGGCTAAGGCCGCCACCGATGGCAATGCAGTCGGGGTTAAAAGAATTCACCATGTTGGCAAGGCCTACGCCTAAAAAATATGCCTCTTGTACCAGCAGCTCCCGGGCTAAGTGATCCCCCTGTTTTGCAGCAGCAAACACATGCTCTGCTTTTATTTTGTTATAATCCTGTTCAATGTCCTTTATCATAGTTTTCCTGCCTTTATCAATTGCTTCTTTGGCGAATCTGGCCAGGGCCGTTCCCGAAGCGTATGCTTCCCAACAGCCTTTGTTGCCGCAACCGCATAATGGCCCTTTAAAATTTATTGTAGTATGGCCAATTTCTACTGCATTTCCGTTGGCGCCTTTAAAGAGTTTCCCATCCGTAACCATTCCTCCTCCGATGCCGGTGCTGACGGTAATGTACATGAAATTCTTCATGCCCCTTCCCGAACCGTAAAAATATTCCCCTAACGTTGCCGCATTTGCATCATTTTCCATGGCTATTGGGAGCTGAAATTCTCTGTAGAACAAATCTTTTAGGGGAACTTCAGACCATCCGGGTAGGTTGGGTGCACTAATCACCACACCTTTCTCGGTATCCAAAGGGCCAGGTGAACATATTCCAATTGCAACAACATTATTTTTTGTAACACCTGCCTTTGCCATCAATTCATACACACTGGATCTCATACGGGAAATCACCGCATCGGGACCTTCCTTTGACTGGGTGGGGACGCTGAGCTTCTTTACAATCCTTCCACCTTTGTCCATCAAGCATGTGGCAATTTTTGTCCCTCCTAGGTCCACACCAATAGCAAGTTTTGCCATCAGGAATCCTCCTAAAATTCCTTCAATTTAGATATTACTTCGATTTCTATTTCCGAGTATCCTTCTTCATTTTGAATTCAAGC
>LFSJ01000133.1 GCA_001512695.1 Tepidanaerobacter sp. DTU063
TTCCTCCCAAGTAATCTTTTATTTTTTTGCTGTCGCCAGTTCCATGATTTCCTGAACTATTGATGTTTTAGCGTCAGCATAGTGCTGAACGTGCCTCCACTTTTTCTTTGCTAACTCCCGCTTGACTCGTGCATATTTTTCACGATCACTTTCATTTAAGCGCAGCCAATCTCGAAAGCGGAACATTTTTTCTATTTCGGAGGCTCCCTCACTGAATACATGTAGGTTAATGTCAGTGTCAGGTCCTTTAAACATGCGATGTTCAAACCACTCGGGCTCTCGAATTCGCAGCCTATAGCCTGCAGCCTCCAAGGCTGAAACATAGGAAAGCTCATCTGCAGAATCCTTTACAACTAACAAAATATCAATTATGGGTTTTGCGCAAAGCCCAGGCACCGATGTTGAGCCAACATGTTCAATCTGTAGCGCTTTGCTGCCAAGCACCTCACGAATCCGCTTTGCTTCCCGTTCAAACAATTCGGGCCAACTGGGATCATATTCCACAAGAGTAATGGGCCCATTGTGGAGTTTAAGTTCACCAACCGTCTTCTTTTGCAGCTCTTGATCACTTGTTGGTGTGAAGTTTTCAGATGTCATCTTTTTGGTCTCCTTCATCTATCATTGATGGCCATACTACTTTTTCTAGGGAATATAAAAAAACATAGCTGTAATAATCTTTAAACCGATCATACATATCGGCTTCAATTTTATCTTGTTCAATGAAGTCCTTAACCTCATCAATTGTCTCATCATTCCGTTCCTGCCTTTAGAGCTTCGCTCATGGAAACTG
>LFSJ01000080.1 GCA_001512695.1 Tepidanaerobacter sp. DTU063
ACCAACAAAGCCGCGGAGGAGTATATAACTGAGGAGTATAAGGAATTTCTCACATTGCCGACGAATTTTACCGGCGACATGGAGATGATTCAAAGAATAAGCCCGGAAGCTGAAGAAGTCCATACCAAGATTTGGACCAAGTTCAAATCGGAAACCGGCAATTAAACCTAGTAAAAAACAGGGCTTTCTCAGGTCTTGCGAGAAAGCCCTGCTGAAGACAAATACGCACTTTTATCAAGGAGAAATGGAGCAAAATGCTAATATACAATAATGTCAGACAAGCCAAGTTCCTAAACCGGCCCAATAGATTTATCGCCAACATAGAGTTAGATGGGAAACAAGAAGCCTGTCATGTGAAAAATACATGTCGCTGTAAAGAGCTTCTGGTACCAAATGCAACAGTTTATGTTCAAGAATTAGAAAGCAGCAAACGCAAAACAAAGTACGATTTAATTTCCGTTTACAAGGGCAGGAGGCTAATTAATATTGATAGCCAAGCTCCGAACAAGGTATTTCATAACTGGGTCCTGGAAACTAATTTTTTCAAAGATGTAACTTTAATTAAAGCTGAAGTAAAGTATAAAAACTCCCGCTTCGATTATTATATTGAAACATTGAATAGTAAGATTTTTGTCGAGGTCAAGGGTGTCACCCTAGAGGAAAACAGCGTTGCATTATTTCCCGATGCGCCCACGGAACGGGGAGTCAGGCACATATATGAGCTTATCAGTAGCTTAGAAGAAGGTTTTGAGGCCTGGATTGTCTTTATAATTCAAATGGAGGGCATACGGTATTTTACTCCAAATGTAAAAACACATAAGGAATTTGGCGTGGCCCTTGAGGAAGCCAGGAGGCGGGGAGTAAACATAATCGCCCTTGATTCCATTGTAACTAAAGAGTCCATAAAAGCGGGAGATTTTGTAAAAGTAAAGTTATAACGCGACACAATTTAATTATTTTTTTCAAAATCATTGACCTCTTGCGGGTTCCTGATATAATGTAATCAGTTAGAAAAAGAAGGGAATGATATAGTTTGAACTATCCAAAGGCTGATATTTTTAAACGCTTTATAGCGTATTTAATTGACGGTATCATTTCTAGTATTCTCATTTACGTGCCTGTTTTAGGGGGTATAGTTAGTACTGTCTACATACTTACAAAGGATACAATAGCCTATGAAATCACTAAAAACCCGGATTTTAAAAACAGAAGCATAGGCAAAAAAATCATGGGCCTTGAAGTCGTCAGTATGGAAGGCAAAGATGTCAATTGGGAGATTTCCATAAGGAGGAACTTGCCTCTTGCTGTCGCCAGCATTTGCAGCATAGTTCCGGTCATAGGTTGGCTCATAGGCATGGTGGTGGGCGTTATCATTGGCATTATTGAGATTGTCCTTGTTTTAACGGATAATAACGGCAGGAGGTTAGGAGATAGGCTGGCCAACACCCAAGTAGTTTATAGTGAATCGGTGCACAAGGGAAATGATATTATAGACATTTAATTCAAGATGTGAAGGGTTGCAGATTTCTTACCGGCAGCCCTTTTATTGTAAAACAAAAATCTTTGCCATCAGCATCAATTACTGATAGCCTCGTGGTCGGGCTGAGAGTTGAAAATATCTCTCTGCTAGAAGGAAATATCCTGCAAACAGAGAATAAAAGAAATAAAAATGATTGGGAGGTATTGCCATGAGAATTATTGACCTGTCACATCCTTACAAAATGGGCATGACCCTGTTTCCCGGTACACCACCTATGGATATTAAACAAATTGCCCAAATCGACGAGGGCGGCTATCGGGTGACGGATTTTCACTCAATTGTGCATACTGGCACTCACTGTGATGCTCCCGCCCATTGCTTAAAAGGTGCTAGGACCATGGATGAAATACCCTTGAATGAATTTGTGGGTTATGCAGTAATCGTGGATGTAAACGTTGACGATGAAAAAGAAATAAAAGCTGACGTCCTCAAAAACTATGACATAAAACCTGGCGACATAGTGTTGCTGCGTACCGGTTATTCAAAATACTGGAACACCGATAAGTACGTTGATGACTCCCCATATTTATCTGAGGGAATGGCACAGGCCCTTGTGGATTTAAAAATCAAGGCCATCGGCATGGATTTTATATCTCCCGACAAGGTGGAAGACAACACAGCACCTGTTCATAAGATTTTCATGAGAAACAATGTGCACATTATAGAAAATTTAAATCGCCTTGATGAAATAGATAGGCCCCGCGTGTTTTTTGCTGCAGCTCCGGTACTCATCGACAAGGCTGATGGCGGTTTTACTAGGGCTTTTGCCGTAATTCAGGATTAATGGCTTTATAAAAAACTAAGCATCTTCGACAAATAATTTCAAATATGTAATAAGTCGTCGATCTCAGGTAGTGTATAAAGACTACAGGGGTTGACGGCTTTAATTAACAAACACACTTCCTGGCGATGTTTCAAGCCAATGCCATGGCAAAGGATTAAGAAAAAAGAGGGGGCTGTATATGAAAGCTTTAAAGAAAACAGTAATTTTTATCCTACTAGTTAGTCTATGTGCTTTTTTCCTGGCCGCTTGCTCCGGGGATGAGGAGACCGAGGCTCCTCAGTCTGATGAAGCGGTATTGGAGCGCAACGGGCAAAAGATATCTTTTAGAGGGCTTTCCTTTACTCCTTGGGACGTGGATGAGGCTGTTTCCCTGGTAGGTGAACAAGTACACAAACCATACACCATTATGCTGTACCTGAATGGATCGGACCTTGAGACCGAATATGGAATGGCAACCGGAGATTTGATCGAGATTGTCCGATCAGCTTTTAATGATGAGAACATCCATCTTCTTATTCTGACCGGCGGCGCTCTGCAGTGGCAAAATCCTGTTGTACCCAATGACACATGCGTAATATACCAGGCAACCGGCGGTGATTTGTATTCTATTGTCGATATAGGGCAGCGCAGCATAGGTGATGCCGGAACATTGACGAGTTTCATCGATTTTTGTATGACAGCTTTTCCCGCGGACAAATACGGGCTTATTCTCTGGAACCACGGAGGTGGCTCGATAGCCGGCTATGGAGTTGATGAGAACTTTAACTATGATGGTTTATCGCTATTGGAATTGAATCTAGCACTGGAAAAATCTCAAGCTTCAAGTACGAAACTAGAATTTATTGGTTTTGACGCTTGCTTAATGGCAACGGTGGAGACAGCAGCTATTGCCCAAGATTACGCCCATTACCTCATTGCTTCCGAGGAGCTGGAACCGGGCTATGGCTGGGATTACAGCTTTTTGGCAGACCTTGGCGACAACCCGCATATAAGCGGAGCCGAATTAGGGCAGATTATAGCGGATAAGTTTGTGGCTTTTTACGCAGGTACCGATGAAGATGCTACCCTTTCCGTTATTGATTTATCCAAGGTTGATAATGTTCTTGAGGCTATGGGCAACCTAATGTCAGCATGTAATGAGGACTTTTCGCAGGCAACTTTTAAGAGCTTAGCTAAGTTGCGAAACAATACTAAAGTCTTCGGTGGGGGCAGCCCCAGGGACAATAATTGCGATATGGTAGATATCTGCGACATGGCCGCAAAGTTGGCGCCCTATTATCCGGACGAAGCGGAGGCAGTAATCCGGGCGGTGAAGAATGCTGTTGTTTATAACAAAAATTCGGAAGGGGTAGAAGGCGCTGCAGGCCTTTCTACTTATTACGTGTTTGGCGGGAAAGAGCAAGCTGAGACCGCTATAGAAATATACAAATCTTTAGGTATGAATCCCCACTACACCAATTTTTTGGTCAACTTTGCCTCTGAACTTATAGGAGAAAGTATCGCTCCCCTGGATTTTTCCGAGCAAACACCGGAGATGAACGAGGATGGGGATTACACCATAAAGCTGACACAGGAAGAGTTGGATAATTTGTTGGAGATTTACTTTACCGTATGGGAGCCGGTTCCGGATGAAGAGGATTATTACATCATGCTGGGTGAGACCAGTAATGTGGAAATTGATGAGGACGGAACGATTGTCACGGAATTTGAGGGTGTTTGGCCGGGGATCAACGGCGATTTCGTCTGCCTTTATGAGATTGGCCGAATGCAGGGTGGTGCCAAGTATGCCATACCTGCAGTTCTGAATGGCGAAGATGTGGATATCATTGCCGTATTTGATGAGGCAAATCCCGATGGAAGGATTATTGGTGCTCGACCTTTAAGTGACGAAAATGGGATGGCTGCAAAGAATTTGCTCCAGATTAAAAAAGGCGATAGGCTCAAATTCCTGTATTATGCCGAGTATTTCGGTGAGGACGAGTCAATGGAACTGGAAGAATGGTACGAAGGAGAGGAGTTTACGGTCGGTGATGAGCTAGAATTAGAGTGGCTCGAAGTTAATCCGGGTGAAATTTACCTCTATGGCTTTTACCTAATCGATGTTCAGCAAAACGAGTACTATACCGATTTTGTGGAAGTGGAGTTTATAGAATAAACGTTAACATCAAATATATATCCAGAATAAATAAAATTACTTCCTGCTCAAAACTATCAATTTCATCGATAAAGCATAAAAAAGTCGTCGACTCAAGTACTCTAGGTCGACGACTTTGCTTTTGACGCGAATCATCACAAATTTCCTCGGCGCTATCATTAGGCAAATTATTTTAGTTTTGTGCCGCATTGTGAGCAGAATACTGAATCGGGCATAGTTGATTCGCCGCATTGTGGACATTTTGTNNTCCTCATTGCTGATTATATTGTTCGACATATTTCACACCCCTATATATAAGTTTGGTTTATCTTTTTCTATACATAAAAAATGCACATTGATGGGGTAGTTCCTTTCCAATTTGTCTCTTCTATACGAAGTGGCAGCCAATCGGTTGCATTAGCATAAAGATGAAGAAAAAGGCAATGTTCATATTATTTTTATTATAATACGATGATAATTGGCGGTAAACTCAAATTTATGCGCCTATTTCACGATTTTTACGTTTATATACTGTTTTTACCATATTGCTGGCTCTAATTTTGTATTATGAAATAATCCATAATAAGAATATTCTTGTCAATACATGAATAATATTGATTTCTTGCGATATTCATGATCGACGAGTTTAACCGGTGAAATGCGGAAATAGTTGTCAAATAATTCGAAATGATTTACAATGATAGTAAGGAAACACTTCAGTTTAAAGGAGATGAAAATGATATCAAATAATGATATAAACACTAGGGCTTTGCTGGTGGGTGTGCTGAACAATTTATATGACGACACCACTTTCGAAGAACTTAAACTACTCTCAAAAACAGCAGGGGTAGAAGTACTGGGGGAATCAATCCAAAGGAGAAACAAGATTGACCCTGCATATTATATCGGCAGGGGCAAAGCTCAAGAGCTGGCTGCTGCAGTAAAGACTCTGGGTGCCAATGCCATAATATGCGATGATGAGCTTTCACCGGTGCAAATTAGAAATCTTGAAAAGCTCACGGAAGTTCAAATTATTGATAGGACGATGCTGATACTTGATATATTCGCGCAGAGGGCGAAGACTTCTGAAGGTAAAATCCAGGTAGAGCTTGCCCAGCTTCAATACATGATGCCGAGACTTACAGGTAAAGGGATTGAGCTTTCCCAGGAAGGTGGCGGCATAGGAACCCGGGGCCCGGGGGAGACCAAGCTGGAAACCGACCGGCGGCATATCCGCAGGAGAATACATCGCTTAAAACAGGAGCTTAAAGAAATACAAAAGAATCGTCAGGTCATTATAAAGTCCCGCCGCTATCCAGTCATCAGTTTGGTGGGATATACGAACTCGGGAAAATCCACTCTTATGAATGCTCTCACTGACGCTCAAGTAGTCACAGGTGACCGGCTTTTTGAAACCCTGGATACCACAACACGTGGCCTCATACTTCCCGATGGCCGCAGGGTACTCCTTTCTGATACCGTAGGCTTTATTCGAAAGCTTCCCCATCATCTCGTTGAAGCCTTCAAGTCCACATTGGAAGAAGTGAAAGAAGCTGATATGCTAATTCTTGTAGCAGATGGCTCAAGTCCCGTTTTGGATGAAGAAATAGCCACCGTTAATTCAGTTCTTAGGGAGCTAGAGGCTCACAGGAAACCCACCATTCTAGCAATAAATAAAATTGACAAATGTGGCCAAAATGCATATCTTAAGGGATATGACCGGGAAAAAATTGTGGAAATATCAGCTTTGAAAGGCTTAAATTTGGATATACTTTTAAAAACCATATGTGAAGTTTTGCCATCGAGCCGTCAGTTCGCCCAGCTCTTTATTCCCTACGATGAGGGGCAGGCGTTAGATGAAATCCATCAGCACGGCTTGCTTTCCGAGATCGAATATAAAGAATCCGGTATAAAAGTTAAAGGGCGCATTGAAAAAGCTGTTCTTAAGAAGTATGAAGAATATGCCATTGAGCAATAGAACAGTTTATATGCCTTTTCTTTTTTACTTTAAACTTAAAAATTAGCCATTGCTTTAATGTGAACAATGGCAAAAAGAGCCGATGAGGTATTTTAAAACCCATCGGCCCTTTTTTGATTTATACTCCTCTTTACGCATTCTGTAAAAGTGCCTTGTTTCGCCAATCACCTTTTTTGTAAAAGAAGAAAGTTATGGCCGCACCCAACACCCAGGCGATTAAAAGGGAAACAAACAATGATTCGGGCCTTCCGTTTGGGTATTGAGGACTACGGGTAAGATAGGCAAGTCCATATGCGGTAGGGACCCGGAGGAAAATAGTCGTTATCAGGGAAAGCCACATGGGTGTGACTGTATCTCCTGCACCGCGCATGACACCCGAAAGCACCTGCGTAATCGCCATTGCAACGTATCCAATTGCTAAGATGCGCATCATTCTCATGCTCAAGTCAACCAGCTCTGACGTATCAGTAAAGATATTCATGAGATATCTTCCAAAAATCAAAATGATTATCGTTATGACTGTGGATACTCCTACGGCTATAGCGATGCCATGGCGTGTTCCCTCTTCTACCCTGTCAAGCTTTTTAGCACCTACATTTTGCCCAGCATAGGTAGTCATGGCCATACCAAAAGTGAAATTGGGCATCATGGCAAAACCGTCTACCCTCATGACAATAACATTGCAAGCGATAATCATTTCACCGAAGGTATTTGTAAGAGATTGGACGACAATCATTGCTAATGAGAATATGACCTGGGTCAAGCCTGAGGGTAAGCCCAATTTTAAAAGTTGAACCACGTATTCTCTTATAGGCTTCAGCATGCTTATATTAAGGTCAAAAATGTCGTCCATTCTTTTAAGCTTGATTGCACAAAACACAGCTGAAATCATTTGGGATATTGCGGTAGCCAGTGCAACCCCGGGCACACCCCAATTAAAGCCGGCAACAAACCATATATCGAGAAAAATATTTAAAGTGGTGGCAAAGAGCAGATATAACAGCGCTGACAGCGAGTCTCCGAGGCCCCTCAAGATTCCTGAAAGAATATTAAAGTATGAAAAGCCCCAGTTACCTATCATTAAGATCAATAGATAGTCTTCACACCAATCTATTATCGATTCGGGAGTATTTATCATAACGAGCATCGGACGAATGACAAAGGGAGAAATTATCATTATTATTGTTGAAACGATAGCTGTAAGGGTTATACACACACCGATAGATCGGGATAGTTTCTCCCTGTCTTTCGCGCCAAAGTACTGCGAGACCATGATACTCGCTCCCGTAGCTACAGCAACAAAGAGGACCAGCAAAAGGTGCAATACTGGCATGGCGCTGCCAACGGCTGCAAGGGCATTATCGCCTACGTATTTTCCGATAACGATCGAGTCAACGGTATTATATAACTGCTGGGCAACATTGCCAATCAACATGGGAATAGAAAATTCAACAATTCGTTTCCACGGCGTTCCTACGGTCATGTCTTTTGGAGAGAACAATTGCGCGAGATTTACCATATCCTTATTCCAACCCCTTCCCGGAAAGCTTTATATTTAATTGCACATCAATTACGATTATACATGTATATATAGCATAAATAAAGGACGTCCCAAAAAAAATCTATGTTTTTTTACATCGTTAGGTACTACTTTCAAGAGCAGCATCTTTTCCGAAAATTTGAGGTTCTTCGCTGACGAACATCACCAAAATACCTCCAAGCACTGAAACCAGGGCCGCCACATAATAAGCCGCAACCAAGGAACCCGTAATATCCCTTATAAATCCGGTCACAACCGGGGCAACAACTGCCGACATCATACCGGAAAAGTTAAACACGCCCATGGCCGTGCCCAAGGCATCTTTATCCATAGCTGTAGCATGACTGCCGGCCCAGGCAACTGCTATTGGGTCCCAGGATGATTTTCCGAAGATGCCGTAGGCTATCAGAGAAAGGATAATGGCCGTATTCGAGCGGGCATAGGCCATGAGAAAAATAGTTACAGCTCCGAGGGGAAATAATATGAGTGCGATTTTTTTTCGACCGAACTTATCGGATATTCGCCCCATGAGAAGGCTGGGAATTATGGCACTAATTCCTACAATAGCTACAAATAGGCCCGCAAGTTCCATACTTATACCCCGCTCTTCCTGGAAAAAGGTCGCACCCCAGGTTACTGCAGTCCAGTACCCGTAAAGGGCACAAAACTGGGCAGTATTTATCAGCAGTAGGTTGCTGTTTCTTAGTATTCCGATAAGGGGAAAGGCTTTTTTAGAATTGCTGCTTTTTGCGCTCTCGTTTTTGACGTCGGGAAGTATAATATAAAAGCCAAGAGCAGCAAGTACAGTTATAAGTCCTAGCACAATAAAAATTCCCGAATAACTTTGAAAGCGCAAATACAGGGGGCCGCTGATGGCTAGTCCAACGATAAGCCCAAAAGACATTCCTAAATTCACAATTGCCGCCCCTATTCCCCACTGCTTGGAATCAACAGTATTTAGCATTATGCCGTATGCACAAGGGTAAAATGATCCGGCACCGAATCCGTGTATAGCTGTAAAGAGGAGCAGAAGCATGTAGCTCTTTGCGAATAAACCGAAACCCAACAAAGCAATTCCGGCAATGATGAAAGTAAGTATTAAAAGCCGTTTTTTCCCAAGTTTGTCAGCCAGCATGCCTGAGGGAATTTGCATAGATACGTACACCAGGAAGTAACTGCTTGTAATAGTGCCCATCATGGTACTTGAAAGATTAAATTCGTCTCCTATGACGGACAGGAGCGGATACAGTGCGGTCCTGTCGGCGTAAAGCAAAGTCCAACCCATGCACAATGCGATGAGAATTATAAAGGTGTTCTTGTGAATCCTGTTTTCAGTCACATATAGACCCCCATTTCAAGTTTAAAATCACAGATATATTATAACAGAAGTTGCTCAAGCATCCTAGCTTTGCACTTACAACTTTGTTGCATAAGGATATGATTTCATGTTTTAATATATATAACAAAAAAGGGAATTTTCCAAGCTATGTAGAATATAATAAGACAGTGATTGAAACGGCATTTCATATTACGATACGGCAAACTTGAATTAATGCTCAATTTTGGGGTGGGATTATGGCTCAGGATAATACTGTCCAATCGGTAAAAAGGGCAATGATGATACTTGAAGAGCTTGCTACGGAAAAGGAAGGATTGGGCGTAACGGAACTTGCAAAGAGGATCAACTTACACAAGAGCACGGTCCATCGCATGCTCAATACGCTTCTAGACATAGGATATGTAGAACAAAACCTAGCATCGGAAAAATACCGCTTGGGAATGAAAATACTCTTTTTGGGAGGAACCATTCTTGAACGAATGGACATTCGGCACGAAGCTCATGACCTGCTCAAAGAGCTTTCCGAAAAAGTGAATGAAACGGTACACCTGGTAGTTCCCGATGGCTTCAGGGCGATATATATAGACAAAATGGACAGCAACAAAACGATTCGCATGCATTCGCAAATAGGTCGCATAGCTCCGCTTCACGCTTCAGCAGTTGGCAAAGCCATTTTGGCCTTTTCTGAGGACGTATTTATCAAGGAACTGATTGAGCGGGGCCTTGAAAAATTTACTTCAAATACAATAACCGAACCTAAGGACCTGCTACGGCATTTAAAAATGATTCGGGAGCGAGGTTTTTCGGTAGACGATGAAGAAAACGAGGAAGGTATACGCTGCGTAGGCGCCCCCATATTCAATTATACTGGCAAAGTTATAGGAGCAGTTAGCGTATCAGGTCCTACCGTTACCGTAACGCAAGAAAGAATAAATCAAATCTCCGAAAGCGTCATCGACTGTGCCAAAAAAATCTCCCATAGGATGGGTTGGAAGGATAAATAGCCGCAATATCAAAAGAAGTTATTTGGAGGTGTTTTAATTGGACTTTGGTTTTTACATGCCGGCACAACTTATTTTTGGCCCTGGAAAGGCAAAAGAAACAGGTTCATACGTTAAGGCCTTGGGGAAAAAAGCTCTAGTAGTAACGGGCAAATCCAGTGCAAAAAAAGCTGGGTACCTTGATTTGATAACAAAAAGTTTAGAAAAGGAGGGAGTTGATTGGGTTTTATTTGATGAAATCGAACCGAATCCGCTGACGACTACCATCGATAAGGGAATAAGTTTTGCCAGGGAAAACAAAGTTGATGTTGTCATAGGCTTGGGCGGAGGAAGTGCAATGGATTCTGCCAAATGTATAGCCTTCGGGGTGAACAAGGAAGATTCTATTGCTAACTACTTTGGTGCCCAGCCGGCAGGAGAAGTACTCCCTATTGCTTTAATAACAACCACTGCAGGGACGGGCAGTGAAGCTAACAATTTCGCAGTCATGACAAATCCTGAAACTAATGTGAAAAAGGCGCTGTCATCTCCTAACACCTACGCCAGCATTTCAATCATAGACCCTGAACTGATGCTGACCGTTCCTAAAAAGGTAACTGCTTCTACAGGCATTGATGTATTTTTCCACAGCATGGAATCTTATCTCACTAAAAAAAGCCATCCTTTAAGCAGACCCCTGTCCCTTGAAGGAATGCGCCTGGTAGCGGAAAACTTAAAGGGCGCATATGACGACGGAAATAACATTGAATACAGGGAGCGGATGGCTTGGGCCAATACTATCGCAGGCATTGCCATAAACCTTGCCGGAAATTGTGGAATACACGCTCTAGGCCATCCCCTTAGCGCATACTATGACCTGCCTCACGGCGAGACCCTTGCCGCGGTTTCCTTAGCTTTTATGAAGTTTTCCATCAACGAGGCGGCTGAAAAACTTGCTGAAATTGCTAAGATACTCGGTGTCAAAACCGAAGGCTTGTCTGTTGTTGAAGCTGCCGAAAAGGGCATAGAAGCATTTGAAGTTTTCCTAAAAAGTGTAGACCTACCCACAAAAATATCCGACCTGGGCATAACGGAAGACAGCATCGAAAAACTGGCACTAAATGCTTACGAATATTCAAGTCATAATTTTGTAGCGAGCCCTCGCGAGATGACTCTTGAGGATGCCATAAACCTTTACAGGGAATCTTTATAAAATGTAAAATTTAACAACAGAAGGTGACAAAATGAATAAATATGTGAGATTTGACAATGACCATAAAATAGCTTACGGTCTCCTTGAAGAAGACAAAGTAATTTTAATTGATGGCTGCATTTTTGGGAAATGGGAGAAAACTGATGAAAAATATGATTTAAAGGATGTAAAGCTGCTGGCTCCTTGTGAACCCAGCAAAGTCATTGGAGTGGGAATAAACTACAAATCAGTTGTAAACCAAAAAGGTGACCCGATGCCGGAAGAGCCGATAATCTTTCTAAAGCCAAGTAGCTCGGTTATCGGGCATGACGATGAAATTGTTTCGCCTAAGGGTGTAAAAGAGCTAAACTACGAAGCCGAGCTGGTGGTAGTCATAAAGGACAAAATAAAAGATGTGAGTGAAGAGGATGCGAAAAATCACATCTTAGGCTACACCTGTGGCAACGATATAACTGCAAAAGACTTCCTGATAAAGGGAAAACCCTGGACCAAGGGAAAAGCTTTCGATACATTTATGCCCATCGGACCTTGCATAGCGGAGGGCTTGGATGGCGACAATTTAAATATCAAGATGTACCACAATGGAAAACTCACTCAAGATGGAAATACTTCGGATATGATATTCAATATTTCCCAAATCATATCTTTTGTTTCCCACATTATGACACTAAATCCAGGAGATATTATAAGTACAGGAACCCCTCCAGGAAAGGGAAACCTGCTGCCTGGCGATGTGATTGAGGTGGAAGTGGAAGGCATAGGAAGACTGACGAATAAAGTAGTGTAATGGCAGCCTCACATATTTCCCGGGCAATACAGGTATGCTTATTAATGAAAGGTGAACCAAAAAAACTGGCGTAGAGGTGATGACAGTGACGGAACTTATCAACAACCGACAATACAGGATTAATCTTCTAAAAGAGATAGTCATGGAACTTCACCGGGGCAAGTCAGTAGAAGAAGTGAAGGAAAAATTTAGGGAAGCTGTCAAAGATATATCCCATGAAGAAGTTGCGGCAATGGAACAGGCCCTCATTGAAGAAGGTTTACCGGTTGAAGAAATACAAAAAATGTGTGATGTTCATGCCTCAATTTTTAAGGAATCTCTGGATAAAAATCCCGATCCAGAGATGATTCCCGGCCATCCCGTACACACCTTTTTCCGAGAAAATCGGGCCCTGGAAGAATTAATGGAAAAAGAGATAAAGCCCCGACTTGAGGCCATAAAATCGGCGGACAGCCGGGAAGAGCAGGACAAAGTGGTCATTGAACTTTTGGAAAAGTACAATCTGCTCATGGACATTGACAAACATTACAGCCGCAAGGAAAACCTGATATTCCCCTACCTTGAAAAGTACGGAATAACAGCACCGCCTAAGGTAATGTGGGGAGTGGATGATGAAATCCGTGCTGAAATAAAAGATGTCATCAAAGACCTTAAAAACTACGATACAGACGCCAGGCTAAACATTATAAATAAAATAGAGAAAAACCTTGAACGGATTCAGGACATGATTTACAAGGAAGAAAAAATCCTCTTCCCGATGGCAGCAGACAATCTAACTTTAGACGAATGGTATCAGATTTATCAAGAGAGTGACGAGATAGGTTTTTGCTTGGTAGAACCTGCTGCCAAGTGGGAACCGCAAAACATCAATTTGACTGAAAGAGCTGACATCGTTGCAGACCATCACACCAAAGGTTCCATCAAATTTGATACAGGTATCCTCACTCCTAAACAGATCGAGCTTGTCTTTAATCATCTACCTTTTGATTTAACCTTTGTGGACAAGAATGGTTTAGTAAAATACTTTTCTGCCGGCCCGGAAAGGATTTTTACTAGGACAAAGGCAGTTATCGGCAGAAGCGTTCAGAACTGTCATCCACCTGCCAGTGTCCACATCGTAGAAAAGCTGGTGCAGGATTTCAAAGAGGGCAAAAAAGATGTGGAGGAATTCTGGATTAATATGGGCGGCAAGATGATTCACATCCGCTACTTTGCTGTAAGAGATGAAAATGGTGAGTTTATAGGAACCCTAGAAGTAACCCAGGATATAACTAAAATCAAAGAACTAAAAGGCGAAAAGAGACTGGTGGAATAAGAGGCAGGGATAAAAGGATGTTGAGCAAAAATAGCGTGATGTCAACAGGACATCACGCTATTTTTAATTATATTGCATTTGAATATACAAAAAGGTCAAGTCTCTCAAGTGGTAAATGTCAGTTATTCTGCCCAGAAGACGATTCGGCATGTGAAATGACTTAAACTGAGATTTCGTTAAGAAAGTCTTGAAAGTCCCCTCTTCTTATAATATTATCCGGAATTTTAATTCCCAATTTGATGGCCTTTGCGATTTTTGTAGCAGGCTTCGTATCGCCAAAGAGGATTGCTCCCACGGGAGTGTTGTCTCTGAAAAATACCACTCTATAAACGTAATCTTCCTCGCTTAAAGTTTTCATTGTAGCATCGGCCTTATCCTCTTTGCACAGGTCACCTACCGAAAATACTTCCACATCAAATACCTTTAAGTAATTCGAGGGTACGATTTCATTGTACGAAGTCTTTTCTCCAGCCATATTAAGGCCAGCCGTTTTGCCCTGTTCCTGGGCTACTGGCCAGATGCCATAGACCCGCCCCTTGTACTCTGCGATATCACCTGCTGCGTATACGTCTTCGACCGAAGTTCGCATCAACTCATCTACCAGGATGCCCCTTGAACTTAGTATCGGAGTACTATTTACAAGGTCAATGTTTGGGCGGACACCGGTGGCAAAGACTACAAAATCCACCGGCATAATTTGCCCATCAGCCAAGTGAATCTCCGAGACTCGGCTATTTCCTACAATTTTATTTAGCCGTCCCCCGACTGTAAAGCTAATACTAGCCTTTTTGCCTAAATCTGCTAAGAGCTTTGCGGCGACTTCATCTAGCTGATTAAAGAGTATATAGGGAGCTCCTTCTATTACATGTACCTTCTTACCTTTCTTTGCCAAAGCCCAGGCTGTTTCGAGACCCAAGAGACCTCCGCCGATTACCGCTCCCTGATTCTTATTAGCGATATAATCATTAAATCTTTTCACATCGTCCAAAGACCGTATGGAAAATACACCGGGAAGGTCCGCACCGGGAACCGGGGGAACAAACGGGCTGCTACCGCTTGCTATGAGCAACTTAGAAAAGAAAACTGTATCGCCATTTTCGAGGACAACCGATTTTTTTTCAGTGTCAATGCCAATGACTTTATTGTCCAGGCGCACTTGTATGTTTAGTTCGCGGTACCATTCCGGCTTGCGGATATATAGCTTGTCTAAATTTAGGGTATCACCGATCAAGCTAGATAGCCGCAAGCGGTAATAGGCATGATAAGGCTCATCGCTAAATATGATAATCGGGGTTTCTTTGTCATACTTTCTGAAGGCTTCAACAGCAGCAACAGAAGCAACGCCGTTGCCTATTACAACAATTGGATTCATGTTTTCACCCCCATTTTTATTGCACACAATAAGGCCCGAATATCGGGCCTTAAGTCTATTCTTCTTCAAACATATCTTTGCCGACACCGCATTCGGGGCAAACCCAGTCGTCGGGAAGGTCTTCAAATGCTGTTCCCGGGTCGATTCCTCCTTCAGGATCCCCCACTTCTGGATCGTAGACGTATCCACATATAGTGCAAACCCATTTTTGCATGTTTTTTCCTCCTTATTTCCTAAATCAAGGCCTTAGCCCCATTTATTTTTGGTCATGTGAGTTTTAAGCTCTGCTTTGATTCTCTGTTGAATGTCTACTGCAAAAGTTGTCATGGCTTCAAAGATTTTCACACAAGCGGGGTCGAGGGCGTCCTCAATACCTTTTGCACTAATTTCCTTTGCTCTTTCGAGTAAGGTCAATAGTTCCATATGTAGATTGTTGCTAAATCTCGATCTTTCAACTAAGGCGGCAGCATCGTCATCAAGTTTTTGGAATTTTTCCTTGGGTGCACCGCACTTGGGGCAATTATCAGGTGCTTCATTGCCGTCAAATATGTAACCACACACCTCGCATTGCCATTTTGCCATTATAGACAACCTCCTTTTAATTTATAC
>LFSJ01000028.1 GCA_001512695.1 Tepidanaerobacter sp. DTU063
CAGCCATTCTATGCAAACTGCGACTATATAGGACAAGGTGTTTCTGATACTTTGTTTGAAAATGGGCTTTGTTTGCCATCAGACACAAAAATGACTGATGATGACCTTGCTAGAGTAGTTAAGACTATTAGAAGGTTGTGGAAGTAAGATGCAGACGAAAATTCGGCCTGAAACAATCTATCTCCCAAGTAATCAAGGGATTTACCAAAGATATTTAAAAAGACCAATGGACTTTATACTGTCTTTAATCGCTTTAATAATTTTAAGTCCAGTCTTTTTGGTAGTAGCTCTTTTAGTTCGAATCAATCTTGGCAGTCCTGTAATCTTTAAACAACAAAGACCAGGACTTAATGAGAAAATCTTTACCATGTATAAATTTAGAACTATGACTGATGAACGTGATGAGAACGGTGAACTTTTACCGGATGCTGTTAGGCTAACTAAATTTGGCAAGTTCCTTCGGTCCACTTCACTAGATGAACTTCCTGAACTATTTAACATTCTTAAGGGAGATATGAGTATAGTAGGGCCGAGGCC
>LFSJ01000181.1:0-2807 GCA_001512695.1 Tepidanaerobacter sp. DTU063
CTTAGACCGGGACAGAGGGAAGTGGCGGCCTACAGGGGCGGACAGCTTGCGGTGCCGGCGGTGCCGGGAGCGGGTAAGACTACGGTGCTGGCACACCTGGCGGCAGATTTGATCCAGGAAGGCCTGCACAAGCCCGGCAAGATCCTCATAGTCACTGTGATGAATTCGGCGGTGTCCAACTTTGCCAGGAGGATCGGGGATTTTTTGGAAGAGCGGGGTCTGCCCCGGACGGCAGGCTATGAAGTGAAGACCCTGCACTCCCTGGCGATGAGCATATTGAAGGAAAAGCCGGAGTTTCTGATGATAAACCAGAACTTTGAGGTTATTGACGAGAGCAGCCAACGTTCCTTGGTGCAGCACTTTGCCCGGGAATGGATGGCGGAGAATCAGGACCTTTGGAAAAGTCAAATAAAGATAGATGAGGACAATCAGCGATGGTATCCCATAGCATATGAAGGGTGGAAGAAGAGGACGCCGGAGATGTTCTTTGATGCCATAAAGTACATCAAGGCCGCCTGCCTCACGGCAGATGAGCTGGAGTCCTACCTTCAAAGATTAAGTGATAGCTCGTATCTAAAATGGTGCCTGGAGCTTTACCGGGACTACAGCCGGGAGCTACATAGAAATGGCTGGCTGGATTTTGAAGACCTCATCGTGCAGGCTTTGAGACTTTTGAAGGAGGATGCAGGGGTGCGGGAAAGGCTGCAGGAGCGCTGGACCTTTGTCTTTGAAGACGAGGCCCAGGACTCCAATCCCCTCCAGGAAGAAATCTTAAAGATCCTGAGCTCAAAGTCCGGCAATTTGGTGAGGGTAGGGGATTCCAACCAGGCCATTTTGGGCACCTTTACCGCGGCGGAGCCGGAGATCTTCCGAAGCTTCTGCCGCCGGGAGGATGTGCGGGTAGAGTCCATAAACTGTTCCAGTCGCAGCAGCCGGCAGATTATAGATTTGGCCAACCGCCTGGTGGATTGGGTGAGGGACTGCCATCCCCAGGAGGAGTGCCGGACGGCCTTGGAGGCCCAGCACATATTGCCGGTGCCCGAAGACGACCCCTTTCCGAATCCGGTGACGGAGAATTATACCATTGCGGTAAAAAGGTATGATAGCTATGGAGATGAGATCAAGCAGGTAGCTCGCTTGGCCTGCCGGCATGTCAAAAACAATCCCGAGCTTACTGCGGCCATCCTGGCCCCCACAAATAACGACCTAGTTTATTTGAAGGGGGAACTTGAGCGCTTGCAAGCTCCGATCGAGGAGGTCGAGAAGCTCACTGACCGGCAGATCGGGACCATAGAGAGCGTGGAGCTGGCCTTACGGTACCTGGCCCAGCCCCACAGGGTAAAGCTCTTGATAGAATTGTTGGAGCATCGGATGAGGATGGAGTTTGACCAGGTCGGCAGGAATTTGCTTGTGAGTTTGTTTAGAAGATATACTCCGGAGCAGCTCCTGTACCCCATAGGGGAAAGGCTGCCCTGGCGGGAGATTCCCGATGAATTGGCAGAGCCTCAGACTTATACGGCTTTTATGGAATGCCTGAGTGCCGTTAGGAGATGGCTGGATGCCAGCGTCAAAATCCCTCCCGATGAGCTGGTGCTGTACCTGGCGGAAGATATGGGGCTTGAGGCGGATGAGCTGGACCTTGCCCACAACCTGGCCCTCCTTATAAGGCAGAAGATGCGGGAGCTGCCCGGCTGCCTCTTGTACGACATTGCCAGGGAAATTCAATCCTTAAAGGGGCCGCTGCAGCACTTTTTAAAAACCGTCAATGACCGAAAGGGCTTTGAGCCCAAGAAGGGGGTAGTCACCCTTTCCACGGTCCACAAGGCAAAGGGCCTGGAGTGGGATACGGTGTACCTGGTAGGGGTTACCGCTTATGAATACCCTTCCAGGGTGAGCGACAAGTTCAAAGGCAACTACTGGTTCCTGGAGGATGACATCAGCGACCCCATATCCCTCATAAAGGCGGAGCTCAAGGCATTGAGGGGGGAAGCGGTCAGGGACCCCATCTACACTTCCAAGGTGGAACAGATATCCGAGCGCCTGAGGCTGCTCTACGTGGGGATAACCCGGGCCAGAAGGAACCTCCTCATAAGCTGCCACGCAAAGGACAGGTTCGGCAGGGATGGAAAGCCCAGCGACGTCTTGGTAGCTTTGGAGAAAATCATAGAAGAGGAGAGAGCAAGCTATGAAAGCAGCGAAGAATGATATAAGCCAGATGTATTTTAGCCAACATGCCCTTGCCACCTTCGATTCCTGTGCCCTAAAGTTTCGCTTCCGCTACATAGACGGCCTCTATTGGCCCTCCACCTGGGCGGGGGACCCGGAGCAGCTGGAGGCGATAGAACAGGGGCAGCTCTTCCATCTAGCGGCCCGCCGATACTACTCGGGAATCCCGGTGGGACCTTTGGAGGAGCCGGTGAAAACCTGGTTTCGGAGATTAACGAGATTCAGGCCCCTGGTGCGGAGAGCCGCCTTTTTTCCGGAACAGGAGATCCGCTTTGATGCCGATGGTTTAAGGCTCCTGGTGAAGCTGGACCTGTTGATGGTGCTCCCGGACGGAAGAGGGGTAATCTACGACTGGAAGACCGGCCCCCATCGGCCTAAGGCCAGCTTTTTTGCCAGGAGCTTTCAGACGGTGGTGTACAGGTACGTGTTAAAGCAGGCCGGACATAAATACTCGCCCAAGGGCGGCTTTTCCACCGGGGACATATCCATAATTTATTGGAATCCGAGATACCCGGATGAGGCAGTTCCCCTGGCTTATTCCGAGGAGGATTTCCAGCGGGACGAGAAGGTCCTCCGGCAGA
>LFSJ01000181.1:2825-18428 GCA_001512695.1 Tepidanaerobacter sp. DTU063
TTACTGCGTATATGCCCCTATCTGCCACGGGACCGGCGTGGATTTTCGCCGGCTGGAAGAGTTGGAAGATGAACTCGATTTAGACTGGGAGAGCATAGAAGAATTTGTATTGGAGTAGGAGAAAAATGAAGGAGCTAAAGAAAGCTAAAGTATCGAAGAAGATGTTAGATGCAGTGGGGGGAAATATGGTCTTAGCCCAAATCCTAACGAGGCGGGGCATTAGCGAGGAAGAAGTGCCTGTATTTTTAAACCCCGACTTATACACCCCCACTGCGCCGGAGGAATTTCCGGGGATGGAGGAAGCGGTGAAAATAGTCAGAAGGGCTATAAAGCAGGGGAAGAAAATCTGCATCTACGGCGACTACGATGTAGATGGAGTCACCGCTACCGCCCTATTGTACAAGGTGCTAAAAAAGCTTGGAGCTAGTGTGACCTACAAGCTCCCGGACAGGTTTAAAGAGGGCTACGGCATGAAGGAGGAGGCGGTTTCCCGGCTTCATGAAGAAGGGGTTGGCTTGATTATAAGTTGTGACTGCGGCATAGCCAATCTGAGGGAGGTAGAGCTGGCTAAAAGGCTCGGAATGGAAGTGGTGGTGACGGACCATCATGCCCTTCCTCCCGTCTTGCCCGAGGCCGACGCCATAGTGAACCCTCACTGCCTTGCCGAAGGTCACCCGGCCAGATGGCTGCCGGGGGTAGGTGTGGCCTACTTTTTGGCGAAAGGGCTGCTCAAGAGCTACGGAAGGGAAGCAGAGGCAGATGAGTATCTCGACCTTGTGACCCTCGGCATCATAGCGGATGCGATGGAGCTCGTGGGTGAAAACCGGTACATTGCCCAAAGGGGAATGCCCTTGATAAAGGAGGGCCGAAACCTCGGAGTCAAGGCCTTGATGGAAGTGGCGGGTATCAATCCCCGGTTCATCACCGAAGAGGATATCGGCTTTCAGATAAGTCCCCGGATCAATGCTGCCGGCCGCATGGAGCGCCCGGATATAGCGGTGGAGCTTCTGCTCAGCGAAGATGTCCCTAGGGCGGAAGCACTTGCGAAAAAGCTAGACGAGCTCAACGAGGAAAGGCGCAGGGTCGCCGATGCCATGCTGGAGGAGGCCGAGGCCCTGGTGATAGAGGGAGAGCCCATAATCCTCTTTAAAGCTCACTGGCATCAGGGCATTTTAGGGATAACCGCCGGAAGGCTCTGCGAGAAATATAATGTGCCCACGATCATGATGTCCTTGAAAGAGGACGGCGAGACGGTGGTGGGTTCTGCCCGCTCGGTGGCAGGAATACATATTTACCAAGTCCTGCAGGAATGCCGCGACCACTTGGCGGCCTTTGGCGGGCATGCCGGCGCCGCGGGATTATCCCTTGAGCGCGAAAAGCTGGACGCCTTCATTGATGCTTGCTCGAAGGTCATAAAGGGTAGGATGGGGGATATAGAGATAGCCCCTGACAGCTACGACTTGGAATTTCCCATAGAAGATGTGGACGAAGGGTTATACTATGAGCTGAGACGACTCGCCCCCTTTGGCGAGGGCTGGCCGGAACCGGTCTTTTTTTGCCCGGATGTAGAAATTGTCACGGCCCGGCCCATGGCCAGCCAGCAGCACATGAGGCTGGTAGTAGGACACGGGGATAAAAACCTCCCTGCCCTTTGGTGGTGGGCGGACAGTGTTCCCGAGAAGGGTGCCGTGGACCTTTTATACAGCGTGGGGATTAACCGATGGGACGGAAAAGAAGAAGTGCAGCTCATTGTCCGTGGGATTTTGGAAGCGGAGGAAAGAGAGGAAGCGGAAGAAAAAAGGGAGCCCACCTGGGTGGACTACCGCTCCTGGAGGGAGCTGGGGAAACCAGAGCCCATTTACGAGGATGCGCTGTACTTTTATGAGGGCCCGCCTTTATGGGCCTTTCCTAAAAAGACCGTGGACAGGTACAGGGTGAAAGAAGCCCGGCGCCTGGTCCTCCTGTCCTGCCCTCCCGATTCCCGGGTGCTGGATGAAATCTTGGCCCTTTCCAAGGCCGAGGAAGTAATCCTCGCCTTTTCCCCCGAAGAGATAGTGGACAACAAAGTAGTCGTCCGCTGGATAATGAAATACATCAAGTCTGTGGTAAATAATAAAGGTGGCCATACCAGCGTACAGGACTTGGCTGCCTTTACAGCCCAGACGGAACTTGCGGTAATGGAGATGCTCCGGTTTTTGGAGCAGCAGGGGATGCTGGAAGTCAAAATAGGCGAATACGGCAAGCTGCACATAAAACTCAACGCCCAAAAAGTCCCCAAGGCCAAACTCCCACCCCCTCTAACAGCCCTTATGAACGAAACCAGCGCCTACCGCCGCCACATGAACACCCATGCAAAAACGGGGACAGGTACAAAATATTCATAATCCTGCAACGGGGACGCTTCGTTTGCCAGGTTTCAAAAAAAGGGACAGGTACAAAATATTCACAGTTTGAACCTGTCCTTTAATCCTGCCAAGGGGACGCTTCGTTTGTCATGTGTTCTGGTAGGAGACAGGTTCAATTTGAGCCTGTCTCCTATTTTTTAGCCGAGGAATAAAAACGGAAGAACTCGTGTCAACGAGCAAATATGAGGTATAGCATTTTCATGCGTAGACAGCATAAGACCAAAAACCGATGGTAACAATATTCCTGAGGTGAGATTATGCAAAGGACGCTGATTCTCGGGGGAGGCATAGGAGGGATAGTAGCTTCAACTGTTCTAAAAAAGATTATGGGACAGGATATGCAGGTGACTGTTGTTGACAGAAAACCGGACTATCATTATCCGGGTGCCTATCCGCTGCTGATGGTTGGAGAGAGGAGCCCGGAAAGTATCAGCAGACCCTTGACACGATTAAGCAGGAAAAATATCGAATTCATCTGTGATGAAATAATTCGATTAGACTTTGAAAACAATCGGGTATTTACCGCAAAGCATATTTTACCCTATGACTATCTGGTGATAGCCCTGGGCGTTGAGTACAGGACCGAATTTGTGCCGGGATTTGATGATTATGCATTAAATGCCTATGAGTTTGAAGATGTTATAAAAATAAACAGGCGTATTCAGGATTTAAATTCAGGCAGGATAGTGTTGTTTATATCAAGCTTACCCTTTAAATGCCCGCCGGCACCTTATGAAATGATGTTTATGCTCGATGCCTTTTTTAGGAAGAGGGGTATTAGAAATAAAGTGGAGCTTGTTATGGCGACTCCGGAGCCCTCGCCGGAGCCATTGGCAGGGCCGAAAGTCGGACAAAGCGTGCGAAGGATGCTTGCCGAAAGGAATATAGAGCTTATCACCGAAGCCAAGGTTTTGGCCGTTGAAAAAGATGCACTGATACTTGGCCACGGCATGGTTATAAAGGGAGACATATTTATTGGTGTTGCTCCGCATTGGACGCCAAGAGTAGTAAGAAGCACCATGCTTGTTGACGGCAACGGATTTGTAAAGGTAAACCCCAGCATCTTGGAGACGGGGCTGTCAAATGTATATGCAATAGGTGACGTGACAGCTATTAAGCTTCCTGTGATGGAGGCTTATGCACCAAAGGCGGGGATTTTCGCCCACTATCAAGGGGAGGTTGTTGCACGCAATATTGCCTACCTAGCGAAAGGTTTAACCCCAAAATTCCGTTATGCTGGAAAGGGTGCCTGCATCATGCATACGGGCTTTGGCAGGGCCCGCTATTCCACTGTCCATTACTTTGCCAAACCCAAACCCTTCATTACACTATTGAGGCCTTCTAGGATATCATACTTGGCAAAAATAGCTTTTGAAAAGTTTTGGTTAAACTGCTGGGTGTGAGATTATTTATTGGAAATACCAATTATTAGCTATATAGTAGAGTAGATAGTAAGATTAACAAAAGACTACTAAAGAGAGCTATCACAGAAATAATTATATATATTAATGATGTGCAAAAACCGGCGGAATGAAAAAGGGACGCTTTGTTTGTTATGACAAACCTGGCAAACGAAACGTCCCCGTGTCAGGTTTTGACCAAGTTATGTTTTATTGCGAAAAGTAGGGCCTGGGTCCTGTCGCTGACTCCCAGTTTTTGATAGATATTGGTCAAATGGTTTTTAACGGTCTTTTCGCTTATGAAAAGTTTTTCTCCTATTTCCTTGTTGGAAAGGCCTGAGGCGACCTCTTGCAATACTTCCAATTCTCTCGTTGTGAGATCGAAGGTATCTTCGTTTTTTTCCTGCCTATTTGAAAGGCGGGAAAGCACTTCAAAGACTTTCGGAGTCATGGAGGAGGGGATAAAACACTCACCCTGGGTTACTTTTTCGATTGTCTCGATGAGTTCATCGGGGCGGACATCCTTTAACACGTAACCGGATATGCCGCATCGTATTAATTCAAACAAGTATTCTTCCTGGTTGTGTATTGTCAGTGCTATTATGTGCACATCGGGTTTTTCTTCTTTTATTATCTTGGTGGCCATTATGCCGTTGATATTCGGCATGTTGATATCCATTAAGATGATATCTACGTCGGTGTTTCGAGCAAGTTCTATGGCCTGGGCCCCATCCTGGGCCTCACCGACAACTTGTATTCTGGGTTCCAGCGATAATATTTTAATAATACCCTCCCGGAGCAACGGGTGGTCATCTGCGATAATAACTTTAATTTTGTCAGTATTATATCCTGTCATTACTATTACCTCCGGAAATTGGCAGCAAATTTTCTTGTTTTTTGTTGGGAACGCTTATTATCACTTCCGTGCCTTTTCCTATGGCGGACCTTACTTCAAACTTACCCCTTAATAGCTGTATACGCTCCCTCATACCGACTATACCAAAAGCTACTCCGTTTTTTTCACTCAATACTTTCTCCACGTCAAAACCCTGGCCATTGTCTCTGACGACCACGTTAATCCTATCGGGCAGGTACTCGATTTTTATGACTACTTCCGTGGCATTTGCATACTTTCTCACATTTGTCATGGACTCCTGTATTACCCTAAAAATTGCTATGACCAGGGAATTGGCTATGTCGTATTCATCCCCCAATACGGTTATCTCCACGAATATATTATTATCTCTTGTGTACTGCTCCACATATCTTTTCAGGGCAGGTACCAGGCCGAGGTCATCCAGGGACATAGGCCTTAAATCAAAAATAATTTTGCGCACATCTTGAAGGCTTCCCCGGACTAAATCCATTAGGCTCTGCAATTCATCTTTTAACAGGGCGGGGTTCTTTTCCATCAGCTTTAAACAGAACTCCGCCCGCATGACAATATTTGCCAGGCTCTGGGCGGGCCCGTCATGGATTTCCCGGGCGACTCTCTTGCGCTCCTCTTCCTGGGCCATAATTATTGAAAGCCCCAGGGCCTGTATCTGCTGCACTTCACCTATTTGGGCACTGGCGCTCTCAAGGTCATTGCAAAGGAGTTTCAAGGCCATGCCAACATTAGTAATCAACTCCTCGGAACGCTTTATAGTGATCTCAAGATTCTTAAGAGTCCTCGCCAGGTAGTCCCTGTGCAGCCGCATGAGTTTTTCTTTTTCCCTTTTTTCAAGAAGCTCTATCTGCTTTTTATGGGCATGGTCATAAGCCTCTTTTATTTCATCTTCGCCGTATTCGTTGAAATTTCTGCTGACCTCTACCAGGCGAATCCTGGCTTGATGAAATTCTTTTTCTAATTTGTCCACTTCCTGGATAGTGTCTTTAATTTTTACTTTTATTTCAGCCAATTCTTGTTTTGTGTGCTCGTAATCGCGCCGGGCTGCCTCTCCCAACTGGTATAGCTCTTCGCGGCTTTTTTCGACGATTTTCTTCGTTTTTTGAATGATCCTGTCCAGCTTCGAAATATCTACCAAGCCAAATCCATCCTTCAATGTATATATGTGTATAATTATTGTTCTTTGTCAAAAGCTTATATTCCTGCCGGGTCCGATGTGCCAAATTCTTCCTGTGCCGATTGTGTCTTGAATTGACTTACCAGGGAATCCAACTGTAGGCTCATTCGATTGAGTATCTTGGCACTGTGCTTTATTTCCTTTATGAATTCCTTTTGAACCGTGGGACTTGCCTCCTCGATCCCCTCAGTGCGGTGGACGATGAGCTTGGAAGAAGCGCTCATTTCTGTCACGGCATTTTTTATGGATGCAAAGAGCAGGCCTAATTGATCGTTCATAATATTAAAGGATTGAGCTAAGCGCCCTATCTCGTCGTTTCTTTCAAGGTCGAGCCTTTGGGAAAAGTCGCCTATGGAAACTTTTTCGGTAGCTTTCACCATATCCTTCACAGGCCTTGCAACAGACTTTTCCACTACTTGGCGGGCTACAATGAGCCCTATGAAAACGGTTGCTAAAAATAGGTAGATCAAGCTGTACCCGGTTCTTTGAAGATGCTCCATGGTTGGTTTAAAATCTACCAGCACTTGCATGTAGCCGATGGTAGCCCCCGACTCATCTGAAAGGGGAGAGCTAAAGACAAAAGCCGTAATTTCACCTTTTTCGTTTTTGATAGAGCTGAGCTTTTTTGCTTCGGCTTTCTCGTAAGTATTTCCCGTAAGGATACCCTCAGCCTGGCCTTCCGGGCCATTATAGGCCACGAGATTTCCGTCCAAGTCCCGGACAAGGGCTTCTATGATAAAGCCGTCTGCCGCCATGTTTTCCAGGAATTCATATAAGACATCCAGTCTACCCGACTTTAAAGAATCTCCTGCCACCGCATTTATGGAATTTACGGAAGTCCAGCCTCTTTCGACGACATTTTGTGTCATGGTATTCCTATCATTAATGAAAACCGAAAAGATTACCGAACCCATTAAAAAGATTATAAGCAGTGTAAAAGCAAGACTTAACCTGAATGTAAGAGAAAAACCCCTAGGTATTTTTAAAGATCTCGCCATTTTTACCATCCTCTCCGCTAAATACGATTTGATCTCCGATTTCAGTGCCTGTTGCCGAAACTACACCTGCCTTAAGCTCTAAAGCTTTCCTTGCGCCTTTTACCATAGGACCGATGCGATAGGGGGGAAGGGAATAGAGTATCTTTAAAACCCTGTTGTTATGGTCCAAAAAGACCACGTCAATGGGATAGCGCATAAAAAAGCTGTGTACAGAAGAGCAGGGTATTATAAGTAAGCCCGCCTCATTTTCTAAACTGGCGGTCCCGATTAAGCCTCTCAACCTACTGAAAAAGTTCTTTGCCACATATACCTTTTTCGCAAGTACTGTGCCCTTGTCCAAGTTGATTGCCAAAGAAGTCACCCCTCACTTTGCAAAAACCCGCATGATTTGAATAATGGCCGGTCCCAGTAAAACTATGAAAATAGCGGGGAAGACAAAAAACACCATTGGCACAAGCATCTTAACAGGGGCCTTCATGGCCTGCTCTTCAACCCGTTGGCGGCGTTTCTGTCTTACATCCCTCGCCTGAAGGCGCATGACATTGCCGATGCTTATGCCCAATTGTTCTGCCATTATAATGGAGCCCACAAAGTTGGAAAAGTCATCTACCGCCAAGCGGTCGGCCATGTCTCTTAGTGCTTCACGCCTGGGCTTGCCCATGCTGATTTCCTGTAAAACTATGTATAGCTCATCGGGTAATACCCCTTTGGACTTTTCAACAACCTTTTTTAAGGCCCCATCAAAGCCCAGCCCCGCCTCTATGCACACGGTCAGCAGGTCTAAAACTTCAGGCAGCTCCTTGCAAACCTGCTCTTTTCTTTCCCGGATCATGGAGTTTAAAAGCACGTCGGGCAAGAGCCAGCCCAATGTAAGTCCGGCTATGATCATGACAAAAGTCTGGGGACCGGAGCCGCCGGAACTCTGCATGAATAGTCTTACACAAAGGGCAACGAGGCAGGACAGCAGGTATTTTATAACCATGACTTCCCTGGGGAGCAGATTATAGGGATTTCCCGCTTCATTCAATCTCCTGGCCAGCACATCTTCATTAAAGGCGGGGATGTATTTTGCAAGTATGCCGAAGATTGACGACAGCATGGGCCTGATAAACCGCGTGTAGAGGGAAAAGGAGAGTTCCCGCTGGCGTATAGGAACGGGTTCCTGGGGTCCTACCACATTTGTAACCCGCTCCTTGATTTTGTTTTTTTCGCTTTCTAGTGATTGAAAGACAAACAGGACTAAAGCAAATATCGTACCGAAAACTGATGTTAAAGTTGGTAACATCTGCATGACAATGCCCCCTAAAACTGTATATCTACGATTCTCTTTATGATCATGAGACCTAGTACTTGACCTAGGCCAGCAAATGTGAGCATTATAAGGCCCGTTCTTGTTGTAAAAAGTTCCATGATATATCCCGGGTTCGCAGTAAACATGAAAGCCAGCAGGAAGAGGGGCAAGAGGCCTATGATTACACCGGAGATGCGGCCCTGGGCGGTAAGGGTCTTGATTTCCCCCTTTATTCGAATGCGTTCCCTGACGGCTGTAGCAATGTTGTCTAACACCTCGGCCAAATTCCCGCCCACCTGCCTTTGTATTAGCACTGCAGTTACGATAAGGTCCAGGTCGTCACTATTAACCCTTTTTGCTAAGTTTAAAAGGGCGGTTTCCGTACTTGCACCAAGGTTGATTTCCACAATGGTCCTGTTGAATTCTTTTTTTATAGGGTCTGCCAGTTCCTTACTCACCATGTCCATACTTTGAATAAAGCTAAAACCGTATCGAAGGGAATTTGACATGATGGTAAGGGCATCGCCAATCTGAGCATCGAAACTTGCCAGCCTTCTTTGGCGGGTGGAGTTTACTATGACAAAAGGTACGATTGCGGCAACAATGCCGGCGATAATTGATAAAGACAGCTTCAATGTGAGGGTAAAAAACAGCAGGGTGCTTCCTATAAAAATACCTATTACCATTGCTACGAATTCGCTGCCCCGCAGCAATATGTCCGCCTCTTCCAGCTTTTTATCGATGTTTTTTCCAAGTCTCCTGGTTATGGAAAGATCGCCGGCCCTTGCGAGTAAGCGCCTTAGCATGTCCTTTCCCGATGACGGCGCCTTTTTGGATTTTTCAACCCTTTCCTCTCCGGCTAATTTCTTGATTCTGCTGACGATTAACTTTTCATCGTGGTTTCGAATTATATCAATGCCTAAAACCGTTAAAACCGCTGAAGAAAAAATCAGTATGCATATTGTGTAAAGATCCATGCTTTCGACTCCTATAATAGATTATTTGTAAAAACCTCCACCGGCAGTTTATAGCCGCTGACCTCTAATCTATCGATAAATTTAGGCCTCATTCCCGTTGCCCTAAATTCACCGATGACCCTGCCGTCATCATCTACGCCGGTTTGTATGAAATTAAATAAATCTTGGAGCACGATCACATCACCCTCCATGTTTTGCACTTCGGTAATATGCGTAATGCGGCGGGAACCGTCCCTCAAGCGGCTCTGATGTATTATGAGATCTATTGCCGATGCAATCTGTTCCCGGATGGCCCTGACGGGGAGATCCATGCCTGCCATTAGCACCATGGTCTCAAGCCTCGACAGCATGTCCCTGGGAGAATTGGCATGGCCCGTTGTAAGGGAGCCGTCGTGGCCCGTATTCATGGCCTGCAGCATGTCCAGGGCCTCTCCGCTTCGGACTTCGCCGACGATTATCCGGTCTGGCCTCATGCGAAGGGCGTTCCTTACGAGGTCCCGAATGCTAATGGCTCCCTTGCCTTCTATGTTAGGGGGCCGGCTCTCAAGGGTCACCACATGAGGTTGGTGCAGCTGTAGCTCTGCAGCATCTTCGATGGTTATGATTCTTTCGGTGGGGGAAATGAAGGATGAGAGGACGTTTAGGGTAGTGGTTTTACCGCTGCCGGTTCCTCCGGATACTACGATGTTCAGCCTGCTTTTGACACAGGCCTCTAAAAAGCGGGCCATCTCGGGAGTCAAAGTATTAAACTGAATAAGATCCTCTATCGTTAAAGGGTCCTGGGAGAACTTTCGTATTGTAATGACGGGCCCTACCAGGGAAAGGGGAGGAATTATTGCGTTTACGCGGGAACCGTCAGGAAGCCTCGCGTCAACCATCGGCATGCTCTCATCTATGCGCCTGCCCAGGGGTGAAACGATCCTGTCGATGATATTCATGACATGGGCATCGTCCCTGAAGAATACTTCGGTTAATTCTATTTTGCCCTTTCTTTCGACGTACACTTGGTCCGGCCCGTTGACCATTATTTCGCTGATTTCCGGGTCATTTAGCAGGGGCGTTATGGGGCCGTATCCCATGATTTCATCAAAGAGCTCATCGGCTATTCTCATGCGATCAAGGCGAGGGATGTGTTCCGCTCCGCTTTCTATGTTGTCGTTGACGAGTTTTTCTATATAAGCTCTCACATGCCTTTTGTCCTCCCTTTCGGGGGACTTTAAATTTTTCAGTTCTTCTATAATTTTGCCATGTAATTCTTCCTTGACATGACCGTAAGGGTCTCTTGCGAAGTGAGTAAAGCTTTGCCCTTGTTCGAGGGCGGTGCTCTCGGTGTGTTTTTTTGTCATTTCAAGTTTTTTCAACAATGACATAAGGGTCACTCCTGCTTTGAATTAAAGGCTAAACATCCTGGTTATGAAGGATGGTTTTGGGTTTGCCGCTGCTTCCCGGGGCTTTGCAATATCCAATGCTTCAATCAGCTTGCCGATGCTTTGGGCAACTTTAGTGTGCTGTTGGTTCATGACAAAGGGCACGCCCTTGTTGATGGCGTTTCTTACGGTCTTAAAATCCTCCGGCACTATAGCAGACAAAGAAATCCCGAGGTTTTTTTGAAGTTCTTTGATCTTTAGACCTTCAGAACTGTGTTGACTTAAAACCGTCCTGATTTTCGAGTCATAGTTTAAGGCCGCGAGTATTTCCTGGGCTTTTTTTACGTGTTTCAGAGTGGTTAAATCCTGGTTCAGGGGAAGCAGTATCCTGTCACTGGCTTCCAGGACATTTAAATTTATATCGGTATAGACCGGAGCCGTGTCGATGATTACACATTCGTAGTTGTCTTTTAAGATTTTCAAGAGCTGCTGTATATGTTCTGCTTTTACCAATTCTGCATGTTCGGGACTCAAGGGGGCGGGGAGCACTTTAAGACCCGACAGATGCTGGACCAGAAAGCTTTCCACCAATGGGCTGTCAAGGGTGTCCTGTTCCTGGACCATATCGGCTATGGTGTTTTTGGGGTTTAAATTCAGCATGACGGCTACATCCCCGGAACTAAGGTCCAAATCCACCAAGACTACTTTCTTTTTATAGTCCTGGGCCAAGGCCACCGCCGTATTGCAGGCCAGTGTGGTTTTCCCCACACCCCCTTTGGTGCAGAAAAAACTTATGATTGTGCCTTTTTTAGCCCGGATGCTTGAAGTTGATACCGCAGACAGGGAAGGGGAGAGGAAGATGTTTCGCTTTCGCTGGCTTTCCGAGACGCGGTAGATTGCTTTGGCCAGGTCCTGGGCCGAAAAGGGCTTTACCAGGTAATCCCTGGCCCCTGCAGCCATGGCCCTCCTTAAATATTCCTGTTCGCCCTGGATGGAGATGATGATTATAGCACACTGGGGGACATTGACGGAAATCCGCTCGGTGGCCTCAATTCCGTCGACTCTCGGCATGTTTACATCCATGAGCACTACATCGGGTTTTAGCTCACTGGCAAGTATGACCGCCTCTTCGCCATCACCGGCTTCTCCCACGACTTCGATATCCTCTTCAAAGTAAAGAAGGCGCTTTATATCTTCCCGGGTGGCGGCTATGTCATCGGCTATTAATACGGTAATGGGTGTCATGATAAGACCTCCTTAACGCAGCAACTGCTCAATTTTTGTAGATGTGATACTTTGCACTTCTTTGTCATCGGGAGCCCGAAGCACCAGCTGTATACTTCCCTTTTCCATGGCCATGGTTATCTGTTGGGCATGCACCGGTTCTACCATTAAAGTTACGGTTTCCAGTTCTAGTTTTTCGGAAGCGCTCGTCTGTAGGCTGCTATTTATGGCCAAAACCGGCACGTGTTGGGCAAGGGTGGAAGTATAGGATTCTCGTTTGTCCGATACTTCAACATCAAAAGTAGCTAATACGTCCACGAAATCCCCTACGCTGATCAAGCCGTGCAGGGCATTTACTTTATTGGCGGGAATGGATATGGCCCTTTTATTGGCCTCAATTTTTGCAGAAAGCCCTGCAGCCGGGTCATCTTTGCTTGTGAGTTTGCTGCTCAGGATAACCTCTCCGGGGAAAATATCCCCTTGCGTGATTTTGCCTTCTGCATCTTTTAGGTCTACTACGGTACCCGGCAAGACGTATTCTGCGGGCATTTCTTTAAGCTCCAGCATTTCCTTGGTCAGGACCGTCTTAGGCCTGATATGCTGTTTTGCAACTGCTATCTGGGTGTAGTTACCCGATAACTTATAGCTTTGTTCTAAACCCTCCATGTATTTAAAGGTCCCGAAAGCTGCTACAAGACCTAAAACTATTGCAAGTAACAATACGAATTTATTTTTCATACATATCTCTCCACTAAATTATTCTGAAATCAATTTTGCCGTCCGCAGACCGTAATCGTCCTGGTTAGGATCTATGGTATAATTCATACCGTCAGGTGGGATCGTCTCCAGAAAATAGCCGGAAACCCTGCTGTTTGTGCCCTTTCCGCTCACGCCTTTCAGAAGGAATGCGCCGAAACCCACTATTTTAACCTGGCTCCTGCCCTGCAGGGAACTTGGCTCGTAAATGGGAACGATCATGACCATCGGGCAGTTTCTATCGTAACGGTCAATGGAGCATCTGGGGGTGTGCTGGCAACTGTTTATGCGGTAAGTCACCCCGTCGAAGGTGGGTCCCGACATGTTTCCCGGCTCGGTCTCTATCCAATCCCCAACTTTTATAGTCCCTTTGTAGCCATATTTAAGGTTGTTTAAATAACTCTGGGCCCCCCGGAGGTCCAAAGCTAGGGCACCGTAGTTTCCCGGACCGTAATCCTCATGAGAACCGGCTTTCAGCTGGTATTCCTGGCCGAAGGAAAGCTCCTGGTCGGGAATGCCGAAAGGGACAACCCCTGTGGCTCCGGAAATACTGCCAAAGCAAGCCACGGCTTTTCCGGCTGCAGTGCCGCTACTTATCCCTAAAACCGGGGCGAATTTAAATTCAACGGCGCGGCGAGCTTCAACGGTGATTTTGCTGCCGTCTGCATTAAGGGTTATAGTGGCGTGATTGGGGTCAACATTGTTCAACATCAGGTACTCTTTGGCCTTCTCCCGGGCAAAGCTCGCATCGGGCAGCTCCCATGCTGCAGCCAGCGCGGCAGCATCGCATGCATTTTGAAGGCGGTTTCTTTCTAAAGCCAATGCCCCTATATCCGCCGTCAGGGCCATTGCTCCCAGAATTGCCACCAATGCCGCGGCAGTTAACACTAAGACCGCACCGCTTTCATTGCGTGTAAACCTGTGAAAACATAAGATAAGTCTTTTCATTTACTCCACCCTCATAACAGCAGTAGATTTCAATGTAACCGGATTGGGCAGTATACTTGAGAAAATGGGGGTAACCAATTCCACATCATAGGCCACTTCTACGGTCAGAGGCACCCCCGGACTTCGCGCACTTTCATTTGGCTCTAGCCGGATTACGCGCAACCTGCTATCGGCCTGGTATAGGGGGGAAGCCTCCCGAATCCGGGATACTATTTCTTCATCGCTTTTGCCCACGGCGCCGAGTCTGGCACCTTCCCGAGCTGCATTTGTTATCACTATGTAGGAGTGAAAGAGCCGCCCGAATTCCAAGGTCCCGAAAAGGATGAGGATAATCACAGGCAAAACCAGGGCCAGTTCAACCAGGGTTTGACCCCTCTCCGTTTTTACGAATTTTCTTATGGTCATCATCGGTTTTCACCTCAGTAGGTATGCAATTACTGCCCCGGCGGTAATCGCGATGCCGTATGGGAAGGTCAGGGCAGTACTGCTATCAATGGTCTCTAAGATTTGCATCTTGGGTGTCCGAAAAAAAAGAGAAAGAAGTGTATAAAATACCGCTTTTAAGCGATGGGCAAAATTGTTGCTCCTTAGCATAATCGCAAGGGAAATCACTCCACCCGTAATAGCCATTGCAAGAAAGGCATTCCACACAAATTCCGGCCCCATAAAAGCTCCGATTACTCCAAGGAGCTTTACATCCCCGGCGCCCATGCCGCCCATCACAAAAGGAATAAAGAGAAGCGCCATACCCGCAAGCAGTCCCTTGATGCTCTCTGCGCCTCCCTTTAAGCCGTATAGGTATAAGTTCAGGATGACGGCCGCGACCATTGCAGGAAATGTTACCGCATTGTAGATTTTTTTAAACCTTATGTCTGTGTAGAGGCATATTAGCAGGGTTGTGAACAGCAAGATATCAGCAAGCATTTAAGCCATCCTTCCTTTCGGGCTTTTTGTCAAAGGAGCCCTACTTAATTTCATAAGTAGGGCTACGGTGATGTGTGGGCTCATTCAAAGCTAGCCGCAACTTCATCGATTTTTTCCGATAGTGCAGTTCCTAGGGTCTTAAATCCTGCAACTACCGCCAAGGCCACCAGGGCCAGGATGAAAGCGTATTCGGCAAGGCCCTGGCCTTCCTGTTGGGTAAATACGGTTCTGGTAAGTTTTAGCATGAGTAATCCACCGTTCTCAAGTTGTTTTCAGATTCCTGTAAAGTTACCGTCTAATTATTCTCAGGTACTGCTTGCTCTATTGTGGTTGAAACTTCTTCGACCTTTGCGCTGATATTCTTGCCCAGATTACCTAATGCCACGATTACCGCGATCGCTACTAACGCAAGTATAAGTCCGTATTCCGCCATACCCTGACCTTCCTGGCCCGTCCAAAGTTTTTTCACATGTGTCAACATTTTTTCAAACCTCCCTATTTTTGTGTGCTTCAAATATATTTAATTTATATGTTACCAACTTCTCCAGCGCTTTACATGATGCAAAGGTCCAAATTATCTGATTAATGGTCCCGCCCATTTTCGTTCCAAAAGGCCCGCCCAAACCTAGGACCTGCCAGAGGGACGTTTCGTTTGCCAGGTTAATTTTGTGAAGGTGATTTAGCGAAGTAGCGGCAAAATAGTAGTGTGATAGTAAGAGTTTGTGGTATAATTATAGAGAAGATTCAAAATAGATTAAAGGAGTGGTAAGACGGCCATCTCAAAGAAATTAATATTAGAACTTATAGAGGATTTACCAGAGGAGAAGATGGGAAAGGTTATAAGTTTTATAAAGTTTATAAAAGAAGAGGAAGAACCTACATTAATCCTTGAACCTGAAGATGAAATAGATGTTTTAAATATATTAGAAGAAAATGAATGGTATAGTTCAGAAGAGATGAAAAAGTCAATTGAGGACAAAAGAGATGATTAAGATTATTTATTCAAAGAATGCAAAAAAAGCAGTGAAGCTGAAAATTTTACGCCGATACTAAAAGAGAAGGGGAAGTAACCTTCTTTTTTATTTTTCGTGTATATGCGATAAGCTAGAGTTACTGGCCTGCCAAAGCAAAATCAGAAAACTGAGGTGGAGCTATCGAAAGTACCCGTCCCCGATTTTTCACTCTTGTTCCAAATATTGACTATTGCCTTTAATCGAATGTCAAAATATAATGTAATTAGGATAATT
>LFSJ01000077.1:0-591 GCA_001512695.1 Tepidanaerobacter sp. DTU063
AAAAATGCCACATTCGTTCCCCGCATAGCTTTCTCCACATTTTCGGCAAGTTCAACGGAACCTATTCTGGCGTACTCTGCACATCTGACTGGGCCGCCGAACACGCAGGACATGGCGTCTAAAAAGACGGGAAGGGGTTTGCTAAGGCAAGCATATGCCGTAGCGTACATGGAATGGGTATGTACAACCGCATTAAACTCCGGCCTCATTGCCAAAATCATTCTGTGCATGTTCTTCTCTACCGATGGACGCCTTTTGCCGGCGATTTGATTGCCCTCCATGTCCATCATTACAATATCGTCAACTGTAATTTCCTCATAGGGCATGCCTGATGGCGATATTAAAAAGGCATTTTCTCCCGGAACCCTAAGGCTGATATTGCCGCCGGTCCCGGTAACCAAACCCTCCCTGTACATTTTCTTGCCGTAGTCTACTAGCAGCTGGGCCAACTCCTTATTAATTTTTGACACTTTTCATTCCTCCTTACAATCCTGCCAAAGGGACGTTTCGTTTGCCATGTTTCCCTGTCTTACATTACATTGGGACATATTGTTTGTCATATAATACGCAGGTGAAGATAACGGCACTCTC
>LFSJ01000077.1:646-3398 GCA_001512695.1 Tepidanaerobacter sp. DTU063
CAAGTGCCCAAAGCTTATCCTGCACGCTGCCCATGCTCCGCTTGTTCCAAGCTTAAGAATAACAACGGTCTTAGATTCTTGCCGTTATTCTCACCTCATATGACAACTCTCAGTCTGACAGATTTGATTATCATCAAAACAAGGGAACACTTCCTTCCCCAAAGTATCCCCCGATACTTTATAATAATTATATGAAACTTTTTTATCTTTTTCACGTCTAAAGTAATGTAACGATAAATTTTAGGAGTGGTTAATTTGAAAAAGCTATTGTTATTTTTTGCAGCACTGCTTACAGTAATTTTATTCGTGAATGCTTGCGGCAGTAATGAAGCTGGCCCGGTTCCAGACATTGATGAAGCTTTGCCAGATGAAACTAAAAGCCCTGAACAAGAAGGTACGATTAATGAAGATTTGCCATCCCTTGCAGGAATTTGTCTAGATGATGCCGCAGAAATAGTAGACATGATTTTAGGGGATGAATATGAGGAAAACTTTAGCGAAATAGAGGGTCACTTCGGCGAGCCCTATTATATCAGGGATTATAAGGATGGTCTATCGATTATAATCGGCCAAAACTCCGGCAAAGTTTTAGAGATTGAGCTCAGTTCAACAAAATACGAAACATGGCTGGGTGACAAGATTGGCGATACTGCCGAAAAAGTCCTGTCAAAATACCGTGAAAAATTCACGGAACCCGAATCCATTCACACAGGCGGAAAACTTGAAGGATGGTTCAATGTGGGTAATGGAATTATATTAATATTCGGTTTTAACAAAGAAGACAATATGATTGTGAACACGGACATAAAGCCGGATTCACAAGTGGAACTTATTAAGCTTACAAAGATGCAATATCTTGATTGAATCAGTGCCTAGCACCTAACTTGTTAACTTATTGCAAATATCTAAAGCACCATCTTTTTTGATGGTGCTTTACAGTTTAAGCAACTCCCTGTTTTTGTTAAGTTCACGTGCCACGGCTAAAAATCTTTCATTTAACTTCTCTTTCTCTTCTTCATCCACGGTTTCATCTAGTTTACCTGATAAAAAGGCCAGCTCCAGTTCCAGGCGCTTGATATTTTCAGCTACGGTGCGATAATCTGTCCCGATTTCTTTTTGCGCCTGTTGATCTTTGCGTTTGGCCAAGTAATAATCGTAATTCCCTTCAAAGCAGTAAAGCTTTCTATTCTCTATTGTAAAAACTTTATTTGCCAAACGCCTGATAAAATATCTGTCGTGGGAGACAAAGATAATGCTGCCCCCAAATTTCTCCAGTACCTCTTCGATTTTTTCTTTTGATACTATGTCCATATAATTGGTGGCTTCATCTAAAACCAACAAGTTGGCACCTGATAAAATCAGTTTTGCAAAGGCTACCCTGCCCTTTTCTCCCATGCTTAAATTCCGTATCTTTTTAAACACATCGTCCCCTCTAAAAAGTAAACCGGCAAGCAGCAGGCGAGTCTCTTCAACCGTATTACCCTCAAGCAGAACATCATCAAGTACAGTAGCTTCACTGTTCAAGTTGTCAAGCTCCTGTGCAAAGTAGCCGATTTTAACAGAAGGGTTTATCTTAAGATTGCCGCAAAAGTCCTTATCCAAACCGCATATTATTTTAAGCAGAGTTGTCTTGCCAACACCGTTTTCACCGAGCAATGCGATTTTATCCTGGTGTTGTATGTTAAACGTAACGTCTTGAAAGATTTGCTTGTTGCCATACTTCTTGGCCAGGTTTTTCCCCTGGACGAGAAACCTAGGAAACTTTCTACCAATAATATTTTTATTGATAATATCAAAAGCAGGCGACACCGGTTTTTTGGGTTTTTCAATTTTCTCCTTTTCAATTCTTTCAAGCTGCCTTTGTTTGGCTTTTAAAGCTCTTGCATGCTTTGTGGCCCTAGACCTGTAAAAATCGTTGGTGCCCGCCCCCTTATGGGCACTGTTATACCAGTTCCTCCTGTCATTTATTTCTTCTTTTAATTGAGAAATCCTCATCTGCTCCTTATTGTATTCTCTTGTTAGACTTTTTATCTCAATTTCTTTTTGCTCTTTATATGATGAATAATTCCCCTCATAGGCCTTCAATTCCTGAGAAGTTAACTCCCAAATCTTATTTGCAACTTTATCCAGGAAAAATCTATCGTGGGAAATCACTAAAATTGGTTTTTCAATACTTAAGACAAATTCCTCCAGCCACTCCAAGCTTTTCGCATCCAGGTGGTTTGTGGGTTCATCGAGTATGAGTAAATCAAAGTCTGCAGCTAATGCTTTATAAAGGGCCAGCTTGGTTTTTTCCCCTCCGCTTAAGCTCATTGCTTTTTGCTTCCACTTGTCTTCTTTCAAGCCAACTTTTGAAAGGCCCTTTTTAGCAATGGCGGCAACATTTGCCCTATTGCCGTTAAACTTTAACGCAATTCTAATAGCCTCCTCATAAACGGTGACATCTTTATCAAAGACCGGATATTGCTCTACATATAAAAGCTTCATATGAGGCGGCGAGTAAGTAATAGTGCCACTATCTTTTTCTTCCAAGCCCACCAGGAGCTTGGCAAGAGTCGTCTTCCCAACACCGTTTGCACCAACCAAACCCACTCTATCCCCATCAGTTATTTGGCCGCTGATTTTTTTAAAAACCATTTTTCCCTTGTAGCCCTTTGAAAGCTCAGTAAAATTTATATTCATAAAACATCCCCATTCCAAGTAAAAATATACGAACATGCCCTGCAGTGCAGACAACACTCTGCGATTAACG
>LFSJ01000077.1:3470-8689 GCA_001512695.1 Tepidanaerobacter sp. DTU063
TCCTGCATCACATATAATATAAATTCGTTCTAAGTTACTTAAGTGTTTTTTAACTAATCCATCCTAAAAAGGGCATACTGGTCCCCTGGCCAAAGCTTAAGGGTTCACCTATGCTCTTTAGGATCTATTTGATTAATTAGTTAAAAAACACTTTCCTCATTTGGCACCTCAAAAACTCGATTTATTTTATTGTAACAAATAGAAGCCGGCAAGGCAAGGGGCCGGGACCTAACTTATTAACTTGTGTGAAGTTATTGACCTTGCCTGACCTTTGTTGTATTATAAAAACTGAAAGAAGGTGTATATTATGGATATAAGTAAATATACGCAAAAATCACAGGAAGCCATTTTAAAAGCCCAGGATTTGGCCGTAGAGCATCGGCACCAGGAAGTGACTTCAAGGCACCTAATGTACGCCCTACTCCGTCAAGAAGACGGCATCATCCCCCGTCTCATGCAAAAAATCGGATGTGACTTAAATCTGCTCAAGTCCCTTGCCGAAGACGCAGTAAATCGGATACCTTCCGTTCACGGCTACGACGGGCCCCTGGCCATGAACACGGGGCTCGCCAGGGTTTTCCTCAGGGCTGAAAAAGAAGCCCAAAACATGAAAGATATGTTCGTAAGTGTCGAGCACTTGCTGCTGGCGCTGCTTGAGGAAGGCGACCATGAGGTAAAGCAGGTCTTTAAAAAGGCAGGTATCAGTAGGAACAGCGTCCTTACTGCCCTAAAAGACCTTCGAGGCAGCCAGCAGGTAACCGGTGAAAACCCTGAATCTACGTATGAAGCCCTTGAAAGGTACGGCAGGGACCTCACCCGCCTGGCCCGGGAGGGCAAACTTGACCCGGTTATCGGCCGCGATGATGAAATAAGGCGGGTCATCGAAATCCTATCACGGCGCACCAAAAACAACCCCGTCATCATAGGCGAAGCTGGTGTGGGCAAGACTGCCATTGTGGAAGGCCTGGCCCGGCGCATAGTGGCAAAGGATGTCCCCGATGGCCTAAAAGACAAGCGCATCATAGCCCTTGACATGGGTTCCCTAATCGCCGGGGCCAAGTTCCGTGGCCAGTTTGAAGAGCGGCTGAAAGCCGTCTTAAAAGAAATACAAGAGTCCGACGGCCAGGTCATTCTTTTCATCGATGAACTCCACACAGTAGTCGGTGCCGGAGCCGCCGAAGGGGCCCTGGATGCCGGAAACCTCCTTAAGCCCATGCTGGCACGTGGGGAGCTGCGGGCCATAGGTGCAACCACCATAGACGAGTACCGAAAATACATTGAAAAAGACGCTGCCCTAGAGCGGCGCTTCCAGCCGGTAATGGTAAATCCGCCATCGGTGGAAGACACCATTTCCATACTGAGGGGTCTCAAGGAAAAGTATGAAGTATATCACGGCGTCCGAATCCAGGACAATGCCATTATAGCGGCAGCTACCCTTTCGGACAGGTACATTTCAGACAGGTTTCTGCCCGACAAGGCAATTGACCTGATGGACGAGGCAGCGGCTAGATTGCGCACGGAGATTGACAGCATGCCTGTGGAACTTGATGACATAAAGCGCAAGATAATCCAGCTCCAAATAGAAGAAACCGCCTTAAAAAAGGAAACGGATGATTTGTCGCTAAAAAGGTTGGAAAGTATTCGACAGCAGCTAGCTGAGCTCAATAAAGAATTCGAAGAGCTGAAAACCATATGGGAAAGGGAAAAAGAAGAAATAAGCCGTATTCATAAAATCAAATCGGAGATAGAGGCCGTCAAACTGGAAATTGAAAAGGCCGAGCGGGAATATGACCTGAATAAAGCTGCGGAACTCAAATTTGGAAAACTAAATCAGCTTGAGAGAGAATTAAGGGTTCAGGAAGAAGCCATTAAACAAAGGCAAAACAAGAAGACCCTCTTGAAGGAAGAAGTTGACGAAGAAGAAATAGCGCGGGTCGTCAGCCAGTGGACCGGCATTCCCTTAAACAAGCTTATGGAAGGCGAAAAGCAAAAACTTCTGCAGCTTGATGAAATCCTTCACCGCAGGGTCATTGGCCAGGATGAAGCGGTAAAGGCAGTAGCCGATGCGGTCCTCCGGGCCAGGGCGGGCATCAAAGACCCCGGAAGGCCCATAGGGAGCTTCATATTTTTAGGACCTACCGGGGTGGGGAAAACCGAACTGGCCAGGGCCTTAGCCGAAGCTCTTTTTGACGATGAGCGAAATATGATCCGAATAGACATGTCGGAATACATGGAGAAGCACTCTGTGGCAAGGCTCATCGGAGCACCGCCCGGATATGTAGGTTACGATGAGGGCGGCCAGCTTACCGAAGCCGTCCGCAGGAAGCCTTATTCGGTAATACTCTTTGATGAAATAGAAAAGGCCCACAACGACATATTTAACGTGCTCCTTCAAATACTGGATGACGGGAGGCTCACCGACGGCAAGGGCCGCACCGTGGATTTTAAAAACACGGTCCTCATAATGACCTCCAACATCGGCAGCCAGGAAATCCTGGACTTCCAGGCTGGAAAAGGAGAAGATTTCTCTAAAATTAAGGAAAAAGTACTTGATCTCTTGAAATACCACTTCAAGCCCGAGTTTTTAAACCGAGTAGATGAAATAATTGTATTTGAGCCCCTTGGCCCCCACCACATGGAAAAAATCTCCGAACTCTTATTAAAACGCTTTGCCCAGCGGATAATGGACTCTATAGGCCTTGAACTTACCTGGTCGGAAAAGACCATAAAGTACCTGGCCGAAAAGGGCTATGACCCAACTTTCGGCGCAAGACCTGTAAAGCGCCTCATACAGCAAAGCATCGAAACCCCATTGAGCAGGCGCGTTATACAGGGAATAAAACCCGGCGAAAAGATAAATCTAGATGAATTTATAGCTGAATGAATATTTTGGGACGGGTACAAATTATTCATCTGGGCTTATTATGCATTAGTAACAAAAGTTTTGTGTTAAGTATAATGTGCTTCCGCTAAAAGCAACACCGACTCCCAAATATTTAAATTCACTTGTTAGCATATTTTCCCTATGGCCTTTCGAATTATACAAACCTCCAACAGCCCTTAAAGTATTACCATAACCCTTGGCAATATTTTCTCCTAAACTCCGGTAGCTTACCTTAAACTTTTTCGCCCTGTCTGCCAAGGTGTCTCCGTTTAATGAATCATGGCTGAAGTAACCGTTTGCAGCCATATCCTTGGAATGGTACAATGCCATTTCAGCCAGGTCTTTTCGCCAGGCTAAAGGCTGCCTACCGTGTCTAAGCCTATACACATTTGTCAAATCAAAGGCCTGTCTCTCAAAAGACCTGGCAACTTCCTCACTAAAATAATCTTCGCCAAAGCTAAGGAAGCTATAGTTACTGTTAGGAGCGTTTGTGCTTTCTAAAATAAATGTAGACAAGCTATAATTGTCATGTATGTCCCACAATATTTCAAGACTGTCTTCTTTCAAATATATAAAACTTCCTCGTAGTTCATACTTTTTCTCTATGACCTCTTTAAAATCACCTATTCTCAAATCATTATTCAACACCCAGGAGGATGCGTTCGTGGCAAAAGCAACTATTTTATTCTCATAAACCCCAACCTGCATGTAATGCTCTATTTCATCGTTGTATATGTACCAATCATAATACTTGCCGCTCTTATCGATCCTGCTGGGCTTTCCCATGATCGCTGTTAATTCATCAACACTTTGGCCAATTCTAAGTTTTACGCCTAAGGCATCATTGTAAAATGCATTGTAATAATCCGGAGACTTGATAATAACTTCTCTTTTGGCACCATCCCATTCTACATCATAGCCTAAGGCCTCGGATATGAATCGAACCGGCACCAACACTCTTCCGTTTTTCACAATCGGCGGAACATCCAGCTCCACATGACTTCCATTGACAAGGGCTATATTTGAGCCTACCGTCAGTTCTATGGTAGTGCTGTCAACGCTCCCTGTAGCTTTTTGCAACTCCTGGTTCCATGCTATGTCCTGTGCCCCATAAGCTTCAAAAATCGCCCTAAAGGGTATCAAAGTTCTGTTATTGTGTAAAATTGGCGGGACATCAAATGTCAATCGTTCACCATTTGCAATTACAGCAATTGCTTTTTCACTGGCAAGTGCTCCTTGCGACATAAAAATGACAAATATTAATGCAATCATAGCAGCTTTAATTATTGTCTTCTTATTCATAGCGACCTCCTATTTAAATGAATATTTTGGGACGGGTACAAATTATTCATCGTCATACACATCGATTACATCGATTAGGCTTTTGACACCAGCCGTTGCACCATAGAATAACTTAAATCCGTCAATTCTGCTATCTCCTTATATGTCAACTTTACCTCCACGGCCAGCTTGTCCAATAAGTTTTGAAAGGCATTGCCTTTTTGTCTCAACTCAAGGACATGGCTGGCTCCGTTTTCTTGAAGTGCTCTTTGAATCAGCTTCCTGGCCACGGACCCCTTCATCTTATCCAGGTCTTCATTTACGTCAAGGTAAATTTTTAAATCCTCTTCTTCATGCATTTTAAGAAATGACTCGTTATCGCTAAAATTTTCCCGCTTTAGCTGCAGCGCTTTTTCATCAAGCAACCTGGACTTGCCCGATAAATAGTCCTTTATGCTGCTCCATTCATACTCTTGAGGTACCTTTACCATGTATGCCTGCACCGGATTTCGATGAATGTATCTTAAGACACCCCAGAAATACCTTTCATCCTCTACGCACTCACTCTTGTATCTCCCCTGAAACACCGGCCCTATTCTATTTTCTTCCCGATTGTAGTGCGATGCAAAAGAACCATTAACTTTTTTCATATAAGCCACCAAATCTTCAGGCTCTGCCTTGAGCAAAAGATGAATATGATTGTCCATAATACAATAGGCATATATGCCTACATCACTGTCCGCAACTTTTTCAGCTAAAAAATTCAGCATTGTTTTCTTTGCATCAACCTTTTCAAAAATCCGCTCACGATTTAGGCCACGCATCATAATGTGGTAAAACCCCGTCTTACTAAATTGTCGCGGCACTCTCGGCACGGCAATCACCCCTTACAGTAGTGAATATTTAAATGAATATCTGAATATCTCGGGACGGATACATATTATTCATCTATATTGAAACCGCTTGTGAATATTTTGTACCTGTCCCAAAATATTCGTTATCAATAACATAACTGATTTTTCTTAAAATGTCTATGATTACTTATCTCCAAAAT
>LFSJ01000167.1 GCA_001512695.1 Tepidanaerobacter sp. DTU063
CTTCAACCTGTAACTGTCACCATCCAGATTTAAGACTTCGCATTTATGTACTATACGGTCCAAAATGGCCGTTGTAATAGCAGGGTCTCCAAGAAGTTCACCCCAATCTTCCGGACTTTTATTTGATGTGATAATGATTGAAGTTTGCCCGTAGAGCTTGTTAATAAGTTGAAAAAACAGATTCGCTTCGTGCTTTTCCATTGCCATAAACATAAGATCATCAATAATAACTAGGTCTGATTCAATAATCCGCTTGTACCTGGCTCTGGAAGTCCTTAGAACATCTTGAGTCTTAAGAGTATATACAAGGTCGTTCATTGTTGTAAAATGAACCTTATAACCGCTGTTAATAGCATGAATGCCAAGCCCTATTGAAAGCATAGTTTTTCCAACTCCAGTGGGCCCGAGCAGGATTAGATTGTAACCCTGCTCGATCCAGCTAAGTTCCTTAAGTTGATTAAATTGCCGTTTACTTAGTGAAGGCTGTTCATTCAAATCAAATTCATCAAGTGTCTTGTATTCTGGAAACGAAGCGTGTTTTAAACGCCTTTCAAAGCGTT
>LFSJ01000051.1:0-2595 GCA_001512695.1 Tepidanaerobacter sp. DTU063
ATTGGCCCGACAAGGCAAGGGCGGGCAAGGAAGAGGATATCCTTCCCTGTATCCGCTGCATGCAGTGCATAAACAGGGTGTTTTTTGCCAGATACTCTGCCTGCAGTGTCAATCCTCAATTTGGCCGTGAGCATGAAGGACAGCTTCAACCTACATCCAAGCCCAAGCGAGTGCTTATAGTAGGCGGTGGCCCGGCAGGAATGACGGCTGCCAAGTACTTGGCTGAAAAGGGCCATGACGTTACCCTTGTCGAAAAGAGTAAGAAGCTTGGCGGTCACCTTCTGGAAGCAGCTGTTCCCAGGTACAAGAAGGATACGGATGGATATTTAGAGTGGTTGATAAGACAGCTGAAAAAGCCCAATATAAGAATAATCCTTGACACTGAAGTTATATCTGACTTTGTACTCAATTTTAAAGCCGATGCGGTGGTTATATGTACCGGCTCCGTGCCCCTACTGCCCCAAGTTCCCGGAATTGACGGGGAAAATGTAAAGCTCGCTACGGAGCTTTTGGTAAACTATGCTGGTGATATAGGTGACAATATTGTAATTGTGGGGGCAGGATTGGTAGGCTGTGAAACGGCCCTGTTTTTAAAGGAAAAGGGCAAGAGCAATATAACCTTAATAGATATGCTCCCGGAAATCGCCTACGATGTGATTTACCTGGCGAGATGGTCCCTTTTAGAGGAACTGGAGCAAAAGGGAATCAAAATGAAGCCTTGTTTAACATTAAAAGAAATAAAACCCTCCGGAATTGTAGTTGAGGATAGGGAGGGAGTACTTGAAAATATCGAGGCTGATACGGTAGTCTTGGCCACTGGCCTTGAGGCAGATAGCAGTCTCTACGATGAGCTGCAGGGCAAGGTTGACGAATTATACAGAATCGGTGACTGCTTAGCCCCTCGCAAATTTATAGATGCGGTTCACGAAGCCTACGAAATAGCAAAGATAATTTAGCTGCCAGGCAGCATTATTAACTTATTCAACCTTCGCACGAAGGCCCTTCCCAGCGCCCCTATTCTTCAAGGGGTGTTTTTATTTTGAAAAGAAGTTCCCATGATTTGTTTAAATCTGGAAGATTTCTGATATAATGAAAAAAGAAGCTGTTTTTTACAGGTGATAATATGAAAAGAAATTTAAAGGTTATAGAAACGAAGATACAAAGGCTGAAATCATATGCTGAAAAAAATGAAAATATAGTGGCCGTCTATATTTTCGGCTCTTACGGTACAAAGCATCAGCATTTTAGTAGCGATATGGATTTTGCGGTATTGTTTAAGGAAAGTGTCACGCTATTCGAAGAGCTTGAGATAGAATCGGATATAAGCCAGATATTTGAGCGGGATGACATAGATCTTGTGAACCTGAACAAGGCAGCTATTGATATAAGTCATCAGGTACTGTATACCGGCGATTTACTTTTTTGTAGAGATGAAATTTTGCTTGCTGATTTTAAAGAAAAGGTATTTAACATTTACGGTGACTACGGAATAGTGCTTAAGAAATTTTATGATGATTATCAGGAAGGATTGAGGGAAGAATATGGCGGAAATTGACAAAAGACGGGTGATGGAAAAGATTAGGATTATTCAAGAATGTCTAAACAAATTGCGCACTCTGTCCCAACTATCCGTGGATGAATTTACTTCTGATTTTAAAAATTTCGATTCAGCAAAGTACAACCTGCAAATTGCCATTGAAGCAATGATAGACATTGGAAATCATATTATATCTCGAAAAGGGCTAGGAACTCCAAAGACCTATCGTGATACCTTTGAAGCTTTGCACAAAGGGAATATTATACCTAAAGAAGATTTAGCAACCTATAAATTGATGGCCAGGTTCAGAAATAGGATTGTGCATTTTTATGACGAAGTAGATGATAGGGAAGTATATAAGATACTTCAAAATAATTTAGCTGATTTTAGTTCTTTTATAGAACATGTAAGTAAACTATTGTCAGGCACTTAACTTATTCAAAAAGAGCACCCGGTAAATATGGTGCTCTTTAGTCATTAAAGAGAATTTAATTTGAGTTGTAGGGCAAGAGGCCGGATAGTATGGATGTGCGCACAATTATACCTAAAAGCTTATTTTCATCATTTACTACAACTATGGGATATCTTGATTTTGTAGCATTTTCAAGAAGGTTTTCGATGTATTCATCTTCTGTGGTCTTATAGTAATCATGCCGCAACAAGGCTTTTAGTGAAGACTGTTTGTTCTTTATTGCTTCTACGCAGTCATCTATAGTTACAATACCTTCAAGTTGCATGTTTTCTCCCACTACAAAAACACTTGAAATATGATTTGTCTGCATTTCTCTTATAGCGACCCTCACACCGTCTTTTATGGATACCAGTGCATTAGGTCTTTTCATGATATTTTTGGCTTGAATTACCTTTGTTCTATCAATGCTCTTAACAAAGTCTTCTATATATTCATTTGAGGGGTTATTTAGTATTTCTTCAGGGGTTCCCTGTTGTACAATTTTCCCATCTTTCATAACTGCCACTCTATCGCCCAGTTTAAATGCTTCGTTTATATCATGGGTGATGAAAATTATTGTCTTTTTAAGTTTTGATTGGATTTCCAA
>LFSJ01000051.1:2734-3436 GCA_001512695.1 Tepidanaerobacter sp. DTU063
ATTTCAAGGCCATATTCTACATTGCCAAGGACTGTTCTATGTGTAAACAGACCAAAGTTTTGAAATACCATGGCAACTTTTTTTTGCCTAAATTCCCGTAGTTGTTGCCTGTCGTACTTAACTATATCTTCACCATCTATTAAAATTTCACCTGCAGTTGGCCTATTTAAAAGATTAAGACATCTAATAAGTGTGGATTTTCCGCTGCCGGAAAGCCCCATTATTACAAAGAACTCACCTTCGTCAACTGTAAATGAAGCGTTGTTTACACCGACAGTTTGACCTGTTGTTTTTAATATTTTTTCTTTTGTCCAGCCCTCTTTTAATCTTTTAAGAGCAAGTTTTGGCTTTGAACCAAATATTTTATATAAGTTTTTAACTTCTATTTTTTTTGACATTATGCAATTCTCTCCCAAGGATTTTATACATGTTCATATTTTTTGGAAATCATTTGAGTAAGCCTGTCGATAATAATGGCAAGAAAGACTATACTAATGCCTGAGTTAAAGCCCATGGCAATATCAGTTCTGTTTATGGCTATTATGACATTTTCACCAAGACCTTTTGCCCCAATCATCGAAGAAGTGACCACCATAGACATTGCCAACATCGTTGTCTGGTTTATACCTGCCATAATAGTGGGCATTGCTTGAGGCAGCTCAACCTTTACTAGCGCCTGCCATCTAGATGAGCCAAAGGCAT
>LFSJ01000131.1 GCA_001512695.1 Tepidanaerobacter sp. DTU063
GCCAGCCGAATGATAACCGCAGTCGATGAGATGCTAAATACTGTAATCAACCGCATGGGTATTACCGGAAGGTAGGGATAAAGCATGAGAATAACTCAATCCATGATAATTGAAAACTTCAATAGGAACCTGGCACAAAACTTAAAGCGCCTGGCAGATATAAACGATAACATTTCCGCCCAAAGAAGAATCCGGCGGCCATCGGATGACCCGGTGGGAGCAGCCATGGCCCTAAAGATTCGCAGGCAGCTCAGCGCGATAGAGCAGTACAACAGTAACGCCAAAGATGCTTTAACCTGGTTGAAGGACACCGAGACCGCCCTGACCAATGCCGGCAATATACTTCAGCGCTTAAGCGAACTTACGGTTCAAGCTGCCAATGGCACTCTAACTGCTGAGGAACGTCAGAAGATACTATACGAGGTAAGAGAGTTAAAAGATCAATTGCTACAGGAAGCAAATTCTACAAGTGTCAACAGATATATATTTGGCGGGTACATCACGGATAAACCTCCATTTTACGTAGATGAGGATACAGGAAAAATCGAACACAATAATCCTGTAGGAACCATAGAATACAACCTAGGCCACTCGGAGCGAATTCCGGTAAATATGATTGGCAGTGAAGTATTTGAGGATATATTTAATGCCGTAGAAGACCTTGAAAATGCTCTCGATAAAGATCTGGCTGACGAAATATCAGGTAACATATTGGAAAACATAAAAAAATCTTTGGATACAATCTTAAAATACAGGGCCCAGATAGGGGCTAGAAGCAACCGCTTGGAAGCCACTGTGGCCAGGCTCGATGCCGACGAAATTGATAGTTTAGATCTTCTCAACAGCGTTGAGGGAATTGATTTGGCTAAAATGATAACCGAACTTAAGATGGAAGAGAGCATATACAGGGCATCCCTCGCGGTGGGTGCTAGGATAATCCAACCTACCTTAGTGGACTTCCTGAGATAAAGCATCCGAGAAGTCCTTAGGAGGTCCAAATATGCTGATATACAATCTGGATATTCAATTTGCTTTTGGCCGAATAGGAGTTGACACATACAAGGGTTCTGTGGACCCAAAAATGAATATACATGAAGGTGTTGACATCAACACCCGATTGCCTGAAATTGCCCTTTCAAGAAGCCTTCCTGTTATTGAAGATATAGATGCGTCCCACTGCTGGGCCGATATGGGCCAGCCCAAACTTTTCTCAGCAATTCCCATGTGGTATAATGAAGCAAAACAGTACGCCCTGGAATACATAGGCAGCAAAGCTGCCGGCGGTGATGCATTAGGAGCTATAGAAAAGGGCATTTCTATTGGCGACATAGTGGAAAGCGAATCCTTTTCCGACGCGCCTGAAGTAAATGTGAAAGCAGTCCCCAAAACACCGCCTAAAATAACCTTTAAAATGGGCAAAGTAAATACGAATTTCATACAAGGCAGCGTAAAGGTCAATTCATCTGATAAAACCGTTACGATAGATTATGAAAGGGCAAATGTCAATATATTTCTTGAACAAAACCCGTATATAAACGTGAAAGCGGTGCCAACGGGCAAAAATATAGATAAGATTGCATAGGAGATGTGTTGTGGTGACAACGGAATCAAAAAAGATTATCACATTTGTTAACGGTATATTAGGTCTTGAGCAGTACAAGAGTTATGTATTGCTGGACCATCCGGGAACCGATATTGTTAAGTGGCTTGAGGCTGTAGATCAACCGGAAATAGCCCTGCCCGTGGTCAATCCCTTCCTTTTTTTTCCGGACTATGCTCCAAAAATTTCCCGGGAAAACCTTCTCCAAATAAATATCAAGTCTCCGGAAGAAGCCATAGTCCTTTGTGTGCTGACAATCGGTGCAAATACAAAAGACATTACCGTAAACCTCAAAGCGCCAATCATTGTAAACTCAGATTCACGTTTGGCAGACCAATTCATAGCTGACAATCCGGAATACAATGTCCGGGAGCCGCTGAAACTCAAAAAAGCTTGTTCTGATGGGCGGTGTGAATCTTGCTAGTACTTACAAGAAAGATTGGAGAAGGCATAATTGTAGGCAATGATGTGATTATAAAGGTTTTTGAAATCGAGGGCGAGCGGGTTAAGATCGGCATCGAAGCTCCAAAGACCACCAAAGTATTGAGACTGGAACTATACGAGGATATTAGTATGGAAAACAAAAAGGCTGTCCATGTCTCAAAAAATGCCGTCGACAAGCTTTTTGAACTGTTTTAAATGTATCATAAGGTTTTTTCGCAAATAAAAACCGCAGGTCTTTTGTAGATTCTGCGGTTTTGTGGTGTACTTATCAACATGGCCATGATATAATAAGTTTTAAGCAAAACATTTCCTATAGCAAGAAATTAAGGGAACTATGACGTCAAAATCACGGGCGAGATAACGGCACCGCTCCCTAAAGTTAGACCTGTCATTGTAAACTTTGGCCCTGCACTCCGCAGGGGATCGCAGGCAGTTCGGCTTCCTGCCGAGTGCCTGCCAGCGTGCATCCTGCACGCCGCCCCTGCTGAGTAGAGTTCATGAAGGAGGTCTTCAAATGGAAAAGCTGAAAATGAAATCAAAGGATATTACCCGGGAAAACATAGAAATAATCGGCAAGCTCTTTCCAAATGCCATAACGGAAACTGAAGATACAAATGGCAACGTAAGCCGTGCTATAGATTTTGAACTGTTAAAGCAGGAACTCTGCGATGAGATAGTCGAAGGCAGCAAGGAAAGATACCAGCTTACATGGCCAGGCAAGAAAGAAGCCTTGATTTTGGCCAATACTCCCACTAACAAAACCCTAAGGCCTGTGAAAGAAGACAGCCTAAACTGGGAAAGCACACAAAACATCTTTATCGAAGGAGACAATCTTGAAGCTTTGAAACTCCTTCAGGAAGCATATTTAAACAAGATAAAATTTATCTACATAGACCCACCTTACAACACGGGCAATGATTTTATATACAAGGACAAATTCACCATAGATAAAACTAAATATGCAAAAAAATCGGGGCAAATGGATCAAGAAGGCAACAGGCTCTTTCTAATCACCGAATACCACGGAAGGTACCACAGCGATTGGATCAGCATGATCTACCCGAGATTAAAACTGGCCAGGAACCTGCTGTCTGAAGATGGGGTAATCCTCATCAGCATCGATGACAATGAAATCCACAACTTGAGAAGGGTCTGCGACGAAATCTTTGGAGAGAGAAATTTTGTGGCAAATCTAATTTGGCGAAAATCCAAGGGCTCCGGCAATGATTCAAAGTACCTCATGGTGGAAACGGAATACATACTCCTTTATGCCAAAAACATAGAAAATCTAAAGTTCAAGAATCAACTAGTAGATATCGACGACGGAAAGTACAAATACAAGGATGAATACTACGAAGAAAGAGGCGGATACAATTTAGAAAAGCTGGACAGGGGAAGCAAGGGGTATGTGGAGAGCCTGGATTTTGGCATAGAAGCTCCTGATGGGACCTTGGTTTTTCCAAACAACAGGAGAGAAAAGTACAATGACGGCTGGCGCTGGATGTGGAGCAAATCGAAGGTAGAGTGGGGCATAAAAAATGGCTTTATAGTAGTTAAAAAAGGCAAAGATAATCAGTGGAATGTGTACTGCAAAAACTACGCGAAAGTGGACAACGAAGGCAATCCCATTGTAAGGACCAGACTCTACAGGAATCACATCGGTTTTGAAGAAACCATACTTAATATACAGGCCAACCACGAGATGAAAAAGCTTTTTGCAGGAGCCCTTTTTTCCTATCCGAAACCGACAAACCTGTTAAAATATTTAATTGACATGTTTTACCTGGACAATGAAATCATCCTGGACTTCTTTGCAGGTTCAGCCACTACTGCAGATGCGGTGATGCAGCTCAATGCAGAAGATGGCGGTAATAGAAGATACATAATGGTCCAGCTTCCTGAAGCTTGTGACGAAGACTCGGAAGCCTACAAAGCAGGTTACAAAAACATAGCCGAAATATCCAAGGAGCGGATCCGCCGTGCCGGGAAAAAGATAAAAGAAGAAACCGGTGCCGATATCGACTACGGCTTTAGAGTATTCAAAGTGGATTCATCAAACATGAAAGACATTTATTATACACCGGATAAGCTTAATCAAAGCATCTTAGATGAATTAGAATCCAATATAAAAGAAGACCGGACCGGCCTTGATCTTCTGACACAAGTAATGCTTGAAGCAGGATTGGAACTTTCCCTTCCCATAGAGACCAAAGATATTTGCGGCAGGGAAGTTCACTTTGTGGCAGGCAATTCCTTGGCGGCCTGCTTTGATGAAAACCTGGACGAAGATTTTATTAGACAGATAGCAAAACATGAACCTTTAAAGGCAGTATTTCGGGACAGCTCCTTTAGTTCATGCCCAGACAGAATTAACCTTGAAGAAATCTTTAAAGGCATATCTCCTGATACACAGATTAAGGTTTTATAAAGGTGATTTTATGAAGATAAAATTTAAAGAGCAGCAGTTTCAGATAGATGCGGTCCAATCTGTAGTGGATTGTTTTAGAGGGCAGCCAAATCAGGTCTCCCACTTTCAACTGGATAGGGGTATGGCAAAGGGAGAAATTGCCGGCCAGCAAATGCTCTTGCTTGAAAGCGGCTTTAAAAACAATCCCATAATGTTGTCAGAAGAAGAAGTGTTGGAAAACATACGAAAAGTCCAATTGCGAAACGGTTTAAAGCCCTCTGCTAGCTTAGCCGGCAGATATAATCTGACCATCGAAATGGAGACGGGCACCGGCAAAACCTATACATATATAAGGACAATGTATGAACTATACAGAGCCTACGGCTGGAGCAAGTTCATCATAGTGGTGCCGTCCATTGCTATCCGGGAAGGGGTGTACAAATCCTTCCAAATGACTGAAGACCATTTTATGGATTTATACGGTACAAAAATCCGTTACTTTATCTACAACTCCAAGCAGCTTCACAAGATAGACCAATTCGCCTCTGATTCAGGGATAAATGCCATGATAATAAACTCTCAAGCTTTTAATGCCCGGGGAAAAGATGCCCGGCGAATCTATGATGAGCTGGATGAATTCGGCTCAAGAAGGCCAATAGATCTCTTGTCTCAAACCAACCCCATCCTCATAATTGACGAGCCTCAATCGGTGGAAGGCAAGAAAACCAAGGAAGCACTGAAACTCTTTAACCCCCTGTTTACTTTAAGGTATTCTGCTACCCACAAAGAGGAATATAACAAAATATACCGCTTGGATGCCCTTGATGCGTACAACATGAAACTGGTGAAAAAAATCAAAGTGAAGGGTATTTCTGTAAAGGGCTTTACGGGCACCAGTGCATATATCTACTTTGAAGGCATAGATGTCAGCAGCAAGAGAAAACCGATAGCCAGGATAGAGTTTGAGGTCAAGCAGAAGACGGGCATAAAGCGAGTTAGCAGAAATGTAGATGAAGGTTTTGATTTGTACACTCATTCCAATTACATGGAGCAGTACAAGGGATACCGGGTATCTGAAATAAATGGCTACAAAAACACCATAAGCTTTATCAACGGAGTTGCCCTTTCTGCCGGAGATGTCCAGGGAGATGTCAGCGAGTCAACTTTAAGAAGGATACAGATTCGGGAAACCATAAGGTCCCACTTTGAAAGGGAAAGAGAACTATACAGCAAAGGTATAAAGGTACTCAGCCTCTTTTTCATAGATGAAGTGGCCAAGTACAGACAGTATGATGAATACGGCAATCAGGTCAATGGCGAATACGGTAAAATTTTTGAACAAGAGTACTTAAATATCTTAAATGAATACATCACGGACTCTGATGACCCCTATTTGGAGTATTTAAAATCTATCGATGTAAAGGATACCCACAAAGGATATTTTTCCATAGACAAACAGGGCAGAATGATAGACCCACAGGCTAAAGGTAGAGAAAAAATATCAGATGATGAGTCTGCATATGATTTGATAATGAGGGACAAAGAACGACTGCTAAGCTTTGACGAACCCACAAGATTTATATTTTCCCACTCGGCCTTAAGGGAAGGCTGGGACAACCCCAACGTATTTCAAATTTGCACTTTAAAGCACAGTGATTCAGTAATCAGAAAAAGGCAGGAAGTGGGCAGGGGCCTTAGACTCTGTGTTGACCAAAATGGCAATAGGATAGACGGTGAAACTCCAGGGGTAAATGTCCACGACGTAAATATCCTCACTGTAATGGCCAGCGAGTCTTATGAAACCTTTGCCAAGGGCTTACAGTCAGAGATTGCCGAAACCTTATCCGACAGGCCGCAGAAAGCCAATGTGGAGTTTTTCTTAAACAATGTGGTTAAAAACGCTCGGGGAGAAGAGCTCTTTATTGATGAAAACCTTGCAAAAACCCTTCACCGCTCCTTTATAAGGAATCTTTACGTCGATGACAATGACAATTTAACTGATAAATATTATGAGGACTTGGAAGCAGGAAAGCTCAAACTTCCATATGAACTGAGGGATTTTGAAGAGGGCATAGTCCAGCTTGTATGCAAAATATACAGTGAAGGTGCCACACCTCTTGTGGAAGACAGCAGGGCGGAGAATATCAAAAAGCTGGAGGTCAATGAAAACTTCAAGAAAAAGGAATTCGAGGAACTCTGGAACAAGATAAACCAAAAGACGGCATACTATGTGGACTTTGACACGGAAGAATTGATTGAAAACTGCATCGAAGCCCTGGACAGCGGCTTAAAGGTGTCTGAAATAACATTTCAAGTGAAAACTGGAGAAATGGACTCAATTTCCTCCAAAGAAGAGCTGGAAAGGGGAGAGGCTTTTAAAGTCAAAGAAACGGCCACGGACAAGGAATACAAACCGGTAACAACTACTGTAAGATACGATTTAGTGGGGAAACTGGTAGATGAGACAAAGCTTACAAGAAAGGCCATTGTGAAGATCCTAAAAGGTATACAGCCTAAGACCTTTGACCAGTTCAAGAAGAATCCGGAAGAATTTATACTGAAGGTCTCCAGGATCATAAATGAACAAAAGGCCACGATGATAATCCAGCACATTACATACAATCCCATAGATGAAGTATACGATAGTAGTATTTTTACGAAAAATACCTTGCGAGGGACTTTTGGCAAGGATGCCATAGAAGTGAAAAAGCACATATACGACTACCTGGTTACCGATTCTGAAAAGGAAAAAGAATTTGCCAAAGCCCTTGATGCCAGCAGTGAAGTTAGCGTCTATGCCAAGCTGCCAAGGGGCTTCTTAATCCCAACTCCCGTTGGCAATTATAATCCCGACTGGGCTATAGTCTTCAACGAGGGCAAGGTAAAACACATATACTTTGTCGCCGAAACCAAGGGCAAGCTTGAATCCCTGCACTTTGACACAAGGGGAATAGAAGAAGCCAAAATCCACTGTGCAAAAAAGCACTTCGAAAAGATAAGCAGCAGCACTGTAAATTACGAAGTGGTGGATAGTTACGAAAAGTTAATGGACAAAGTTATGGGACAATAAAGTCGGCAACCAACAGCACAATAGACGACACTGGAGAACATCCACCACCCAAAATTATTATTTACTTATGATACTGCTCATTTTTGCATTGTCATCAGAAAGAGAGCTGGCTACTTCCCTTTGTTTGTTGCAGATAATTTCAAGAGTGTTCGCAATCCCCGAGAGCTTGTTGATGTCTGCCTTCATTTTGTCAATGATGGCTTTTATTTCAGATGTTGCGTTTTGACTGGATGTGGTAAGATTGCCTATCTCCGATGCCACCACCGAAAAGCCCTTACCCATCTCTCCAGCATGGGCTGCCTCGATAGAGGCGTTTATACCAAGAATTCTAATTTGTGATGTAATCCCGTTGATGATTTCAATGATCTGGTCTGTTTTGTTTATACTTTCTATGGCACTTGAAACCGACTCAAGGATGCTTTTAGACGTGCTGTCTATCGATAAAACAGTGTCATTGATTGCTGAAATATTTGATGTTACATTCACAAGCAGTTCCTTGATGTGGTCTATATAGTCAGCGAGTTTTTCCGAAAGCTCCTGTTGATGTTCTGTCAAAAGAGATGCGAGCTTTGCCGCATGGGAATCCATGAGGTGAGTTCCTGGTTTTTTAAGCTGCCCAATAGTATTGCTTACTTCCGGAACCCCCGTAAGTTCTAACACTACATCCATATGGTTTTCCAAAAATAGTCTTAGGTCCAAATATGTGGGGATGCCATGCTCCTGCGCAAAAACAATAGCCGCCGCTTCTGGGTTTTTATCGCAAATGCCTATGACATCAACCTCGGGTATTTCTAAAAGTGTTTTGAGAAACAGTGTTCCGGCCCTGCCGCCTCCAACGATTCCCACTTTCAATGTGCTGCCTCCTTGAAAAAACATTTGAAGTAATCCATCAAAAATATGGAAATAAACTTTCAGGTATTATTCGACAAAATTTGATAAAATCCTTCAATGGAAAGAACCTTTCGGATTTTTAATCAAGCTATATGAATTGAGAAAAGGGGATGAGTATGGGAAAAATAAAAACGCCAGAACCGGTAACTCCAATTGCCAGCGTTTTTACTTCAGATGAAAAATTATTTGAATCTGCAAAAGAAATCTTGTCAAAAGAGCTAGGACCTTGCATTTACGAAAGCACGGTGCTGCCCTTTAATCACACCGACTACTACACCGCTGAAATGGGTAGTGGCCTAAAACGTCGGATATTCGCCTTTGAAAAGCTTGTTGATCCTAGCAAACTTCCTGCCTTAAAGCTTTGGTCAAACTCTATCGAAGAGGACTGGGCAGTAGGCGGCAAACGGCAGGTCAATATCGATGTAGGTTATGTAAGCCTTGGTAAGTTGGTCCTTGCCAGCACAAAAAACCACAGCCATCGCATCTATTTAGGTGAAGGGATCTACGGAGAGGTTACCCTGCGTTTTGTCGGTGGAGAATTTCAGCCCTGGCCCTGGACCTATCCCGATTATGCAAGCCTCCAGTACCGAAAAATCTTTGCTGAGATTCGCCGGCTTCACCGGGAAAAACTTCGCACAAAATCTACACATTAAACCTAAATAAAATCACATCACCGTCTTTTACTACATAATCCTTGCCTTCGGAGCGGAGCAGGCCTTTTTCCCGGACTGCCTGCTGACTGCCGTGAGCTACCAAAACATCGTAATCCATAACTTCCGCCCGGATAAAGCCCCGTTCAAAGTCGGTGTGAATCTTACCGGCAGCTTGAGGGGCTTTTGTGCCCTTTTTAACCGTCCAGGCACGGATGTCTTTAGATTCTAGAGTAAAGAAAGTGATAAGGCCGAGAAGTCTATAGCAGGATTTTATCAGCTTATCAAGGCCAGGCTCTTCCAAACCGTATTCGGCCAGCAGCTCCTTTTTTTCATCTTCATCGAGTTCTGCCAGCTCCGCCTCCAGTTTAGCAGCGATTGTTATAACTTCAGCCCCTTCTTTGACGGCATATTCTTTGACCTTTTTT
>LFSJ01000086.1 GCA_001512695.1 Tepidanaerobacter sp. DTU063
GTCTGAAATATTTAAAAATTTATGTTTACAGCATTTAATACAGCTTGGGCCACAGCTTCATAGAGGTCGTGGGCGACTAATGCAGATCCCAACAGCTGCTCATCTCTTTCACCTTTTATAATAGATACGAGAACCGAAATGGCCTGATGATCGCCGATATTAAAAGCACATACGTCCTCCAGGGAAATGAGAAAGCCATCTCCTGCAAAAAGTTGAACTGCATCTATTGCAGCTCGTGCTGCAGTGCTCATGCGGCTGTGAAGCGACGCGGTACCTTTTGCCCTTCCTTCAAAGGTGCCTCCGTCAGAATCTGCAATCATCACTTTGACTTCCAGGTAGTTTTGAGTTTGGTGGGTGGAAATTCCCTGTATTCTCAGCCTGCCCTCCATAGAATGCATTTTTTTATCGTTTGCTTGAGCGACACTAATCTTCTTTCGTTCCAGTTCCGTGCCTAGGAATGCAATCAATGTAGATTCTATATCCCTTATTATCTGCTTTGGATTTCTGTCGGATTTTGATACTACGTGGATCTCCGAAATTTTACCCTCATCACCAGTCTCGATTTTTGCCGACACGATATCCTCGATTTGCTCTATGAGGCTTTCGCAGTGTGATATGACCTGATCTCTCTCCAAAATGTCACTCACAAAACCACCTCTCGTTCTCGAAAGTTTAATCCTTCGTGCCGCATTTAAAAAGCCTGCTTATTAGCAGGCTTTGGCATAGCCTAAGATTCTATAGAAGGTCAGGCTCTATCAGTCCATAATTACCATCGCGCCGTTTATAAACCACATTAACTTGGTCGGTTTCAGCATTAGAGAAGACGAAGAAATCATGGCCTAAAAGTTCCATCTGCATCACTGCTTCTTCCACGTCCATTGGCTTTAATGCAAACCGCTTTACTTTTACAACTCTCGGCTCGTTAGCATCCATTTCCCTTCTCTCTTGGGCATTATATTTAGAAGGCGATTTTTTGAAGCTGCGGTATATTTTTGTCTTATATTTTTCTATCTGTTTTTCCAGTTTGTCGACAACTAAGTCTATTGAGGAATACATATCGTTGGTTTCAGTTTCGCCCCTTAAAAGCATTCCGTTGACGTTGAGGGGCATTGTGACTTCGACAATATGCCTCTCCTTTTCCACACTCAATGTTACCTGGGCTTCCACAGGAGTGTCGAACAAGCGCTCAAGCTTTCCTAATTTTTTTTCGGCATAATCTTTTAAGGCTTGTGTCACGTTGATATTCTTTCCGCTAACATTAACCTTCATCAAAACTCAACTCCCTTCCTGGGAATGTTTTTATAAAATGCATTGAATGACAATGCATTTTATCCGAAGCCAAATGCCATTATGTATTTTATATAACATAAAAGCCCGGTACAGAAATAACCCGGGCTTATTTTCACTATATGACTATTACATTGGCGGCTTGAGGGCCTTTCTGTCCTTCTACCACTTCAAATTCCACATTGTCTCCTTCTTTCAAGGTCTTGAAGCCTTCCTGTTGGATAGCGGAATAATGGACAAAAACGTCTTTCTCGCCTTCTACCTCAATGAAGCCATAGCCTTTTTCTTGGTTAAACCATTTTACTTTACCTTGCAATTATTCATTCCTCCTAAAAACTTAAATAGAATGGGCCCTTCTTTATTCAACTATATCACACCGAAAAAGCAAAGTCAAATCAAAGATTTATGTTCCATTTCATATAATGAAAGTAACTAAGGCGGCAAGAATCATGAGACAAGGAGAATTTTTATGTCAAAAAAAGGGGCTTTTGTAAAAATAAAAAACTTTGTTGGTAAATTAATGAAAAAAAGAAATAAGCAAGTGGATGTGGTGGAGCTTACCCTGCCCGGCCTTAATATAAAGATGTCCAGGAATATTCTTTTAGATACGCCCCATGAAATAACGGTTGTGGTCCCCAGGGCTGAAATTCGCAAAATTTGTCAAAATGAAGATTGCAGCAAATACCAGTGTGAGCTCATATACAGCAGTATAACCCTGGTTCACGCCCCAAGGCATCCGCTAGCGGGCCCAGCTGCTTGTCAATCGGAGGATATGCGAAAAAGCTATCAGCAGTAAAAGCTACAGCCTCCTATAAACTCGCGGATAATGGAAGTGCTGGGAATGTCCCTTTCGTCTTCAATGGGTTCAAAGTACTCGAGAAATTTCAGCAGATGCTTGGCCTTTATATATTCCGGATCCTGCGGGCTGATTTTTTTCAGCAGGGGTTCGGCATATTTTTTGAGCACAGCTATTTCATAAACAAGGGCTGAATTGAACATAACATCCGCTTCTTCCTGGTAAGGGAAAATATTCGCTTCAGCGCCCTGCAGCACCTTGGGCCACACGGATATAGTCTTTTTAGCATCAGTGGACCTGCTCCAACTGTCCCTAACCATGCGCCGTAGCAATCTCGTGTCGGTTGTGGAGATTCGGTTGTGGCTATCTATCCCTAGCTGGGTCAAAGCACTGACGTATATTTTAAATTTTTTCTCCTTGGGTATGGAAGCCGTTAAACGCTCATTCAAGCCGTGAATGCCTTCTATGATAATGGGTTGGTCTTTTTCTATTCTTGTAGGAGTATCGCCGTATTCCCGCTTGCCCGTGTGAAAATTGAACCTGGGCACTATTACTTCCTTGCCCTGAATCAGCATTGCCAAATGTTGGTTAAACAGTCGAAGGTCAATGGCCTCCAGGGCTTCAAAGTCGGGTTTTCCATCTTTTCCTAGCGGGGTCTTGTCCCTGTCCAAATAATAATCGTCCAAGGAAATGGATATGGGCCTTAGCCCGTTGACCCTAAGCTGAACTATGAGCCGCTGGGCAAAGGTGGTCTTACCCGATGAGGATGGGCCGGCGATTAGGATTATCCTCAGACGTTCCCTTTCATTGGCAATGGCGTCGGCAATCTGTGCTATCTTTTTTTCGTGAAGGGCTTCGGCCACCCTTATGACATCCCCGCTCTTGCCCGATATTATGTGCTCATTTAAGGCTCCGACATCGGGTATGCCCAAAATGTGGGCCCATCGGTCCGATTCTCTAAAAATACTGGCCAGCTTTGGCTGTTCATGGTACTCTGCTATTTGTGTGGGATTTGATCTATTGGGATGCTGAAGGATGATTCCCGGCAGATAAAACTTCAGGCCAAACCATTTCAAGTAGCCGGTTGATGGCAGCATATATCCGTAAAAGTAATCGTAAGTGCCATCCATCTCGTATACGTTTAAAAAGTCGCTCTTTCTGTGTCTTAAAACCCTGACCTTGTCTTCCATTCCGGCTTTTTGGAACAAAGCCATAGCCTCTTTGAGGGGTATCTTGTTCTTTTTAATGGGTATGTCCTTTTCCACCAGCTGCCGCATGCGATTCTCTATAGTTCCTACATCATCCTCGCTCAATGGCTCTTCGCGAACGATTTCGCAGTAAAGGCCGTCACCCAGTGAGTGCTCTACAAGGACCTTGCAATCGGGGAAGATATCGTAGCATGCCTTGACGAACAGAAATACAAGGGAGCGGAGATAAATGCTCATGCCCACTTCCGAGGACATGTCCAAGAACTCTACCGTAGCATCATTATCAAGGACATATGTCAATTCTCTCAGATTGTTATCCACTACGGCAGCAGTAATAGGTGAGGAAAAATTGTCTTGATATTCCTTTGCCAGCTCCTGAAGGCTAATAGGGCCATCCAAGGTCTTTGCACCAATACCTTTTACGGTTATTTTCAATACGATCACCTCTTTACTTACTTTGTATATATGATACCCTAAATTTGCCCTGGCAAACTATCGACTCGCTCCTCCGCCACCACTGCGGCCGCCGCCAAATCCTCCAAAGCCACCGCCTCCAAATCCTCCTCCGCCGAACCCGCCGAAGCCTCCTCCGGAGAAGCCTCCACCGCCAAAGGGACCGAAAGGACCTCCCC
>LFSJ01000030.1 GCA_001512695.1 Tepidanaerobacter sp. DTU063
AAGCAAAAGTTCCTGGATGAAATAAGGGAATTCATGGTATACAAGGGCTATTCCGAAATATATACCTTTTCCTTTGTAAGTCCAAAGGTCTTCGATAAAATAAATGCTCCGGAAGACAGTAACCTGAGACAAGCCATAAGCCTTTTGAACCCCCTGGGAGAAGACCACAGCATCATGAGGACCACCCTAATACCCAATATGCTGGATGTAATTAGCTTTAATTTAAACCGCAAGCTTGACGAACTGGAGCTCTTTGAAGTTGGGGCTGCTTACCTGCCCGAAAAATTGCCCCTTGAGGAGCTTCCCCATGAGAACAAGCGAATTTCAATTGGCACATGCGGGGATGCAGTTGATTTTTATGTTCTAAAACAAGTGATCGAAAGCCTGTTTTACAGGTTGCAAATACAGAACTATAAGTTCGAGCAGTCGCGGCATTTTGCCTTCCATACCGGACGCTGCGCCCGCATCACAATAGATGACGAAGTGATAGGATATGCCGGTGAAATCCACCCCGATGTACTGGAAAACTATGAAATAAGCAAAAAGGTCTACCTGGCAGAACTTGACCTGGATATCATATTAGACAAGGCTTCAAGGAAAATAGAATTCAAACCACTGCCCAAATTCCCATCCTCAGATAGGGACCTGGCAATAGTCGTCGACGAAAAAGTATTAGCAGCCGACGTGATAACTGTCATAAGGGAAATTGGTGGAAAGCTGCTTGAAGAAGTAGAGCTCTTCGATGTTTACCAGGGCAGTCAGATTGAAAGTGGATACAAGAGCATGGCCTTTTCCCTTGTATTTAGGGCCGAAGACAGGACCCTTACCGACAAAGAGGTCAATGATATTATGGAAAGGATAACGGCTGGCCTTGAGGAAAAATTCGACGCCAGTTTGAGGAAATAAAGGATTTTGTAGATATTTGAAGAATAATTACAATAAATGTTAATAGTTTAAGAAGCGGCTAATTGCCGCTTCTTAAAATCTTACGGGAATACGAATAACTGGGGTGGTTTGCATGGCCAATGAGGCAAAACAGGTAAACAGGGTTAAAGTTAATATTAATGGAGAAGATTATTATATAAAGGGAACGGTACCTGAAGAGTACATCAAGCGAGTTGCCAAATACGTGGATAAAAAAATGTATGAATTGGAGAGCAAACATCCTAACTTGAGCCGAAGCAAATTGGCGGTGCTGACAGCAATTAACATCACCGATGAGCTTTTCAAATTAAGACAGGAGTACGAAGAGTTTTTGATTACATTTGATGGCAGTACAAAGGAATGAATATTGATGAAGAATTTTGAAGTAGCCTTTATCTTCTACGACATTGCCGACATTTTAGAAATCAAGGGAGAAAATTTTTTTAAAATAAGGGCATATCGGAAAGCTGCACACACAATAGAAAATCTTCCCATGGATGTGAAAGAACTGGCCGGGGAGTCACGCCTGCAGGAGATAGAGGGCATAGGAAAGGCTTTAGAAGAGAAAATCCGGGAAATTATCAATACCGGAACCTGCAGGTACTATGAGGAATTAAAAAAGGATTTCCCCAGGGGCCTTGTTGAGATGCTGAAAATACCCGGCCTGGGCGCTAAGAAGATAAAAGTAATTTACGACAATCTAGGCATTTCCTCGATTGAAGAATTGGAAAAGGCAGCAAGAGCCCATAAGATCAGGGAATTGCCGGGCATGGGCGTAAAGACCGAGCAGTCGATCTTAAAGGGCATACAGACCTTAAAAGGTCAGGGGGATAGGGTGCAGCTGGCCATCGCCTTGCCTGTTGCAAACAGGATTATGGAGATTCTTTCCGGCATGAAGGAAGTAAGCAAGGTGGCCATTGCCGGAAGCCTTCGCCGCAGAAAAGAGATGGTAAAGGACATAGATATAGTGGTTGCCACGGAAGCAGCCGAAACCCTAGTGGAGAACTTTTTAAAGTTACCGATAATTTCTCGGGTCTTGGCTGAAGGCCTTAGCAAAGTCAGCGTCGTGCTGAACGCGGGCATTCAAGTGGACTTAAGACTCGTAAAGCCCCAGGAGTTTTATTCGGCGCTGCAGCACTTTACCGGGAGCAAGGAGCACAATACGAAGCTTCGGAGTTTAGCCTTAAAGATGGGCTATAAGCTAAACGAGTACGGCATTTTCGAAAAAGAAGGGGATGGGGTCTTTTGTCCCAAAAGTGAAACCGAGCTTTACTCAAAACTCGACATGCCCTATATAATTCCCGAGCTGAGGGAGGATAGGGGTGAGATTGAAGCAGCCCTTCAGGATGGCCTGCCCGATCTTGTGAAGCTGGAAGATATTCGGGGAGACCTGCACCTTCACAGTGATTTCAGCGACGGTGTAAGTTCAATAGAGGAAATGGTCAAAAAGGCCAAAGAGCTGGGATATGAATATATAGCCATAACGGACCATTCAAAGTCCTTAAAAGTAGCAAGGGGCCTTGATGAAAGCCGTTTGAGGCAGCAGCTGGAACTCATAAAAGGCATTAATGAGCGAGTTAAAGGCATACGCATTCTAACGGGCATAGAAGTGGATATATTGCCTGACGGAAGCCTGGATTTTGATGACGACATTTTGAAGGAACTTGATGTGGTAATTGCATCGATTCACAGCGGGTTTAAGCAGGACAAGACAACTATAACATCCCGGATCGTCAACGCCTGCCACAATCGATATGTGAACATAATAGCCCATCCCACCGGTAGGCTCTTGGGGAGGCGGGAGCCCTATGATGTGGATATGGATGAGGTGTTTGAAGCTGCGGCCAAAACCGGCACAGTGCTTGAAATAAACTCATCCCCCGACAGACTCGATTTAAACGATGTGAATGTTAAGCGCGCAGCGGAAATGGGGATAAAAATCGCCATAAACACCGACGCCCATGGAACGGAAGCTCTAAGCGATATGATGTACGGCGTATGGGTAGCTAGACGCGGATGGCTTGCTGCAGAAAACATCATTAACACTTATTCCCTGGAGCAGCTCTTAGAATTCTTAAAGGTGATGAAATGAACAACAAGGTAGAAAGCGTATTAGAATACGACAAGATAAAAAACATATTAAGAGAGTACGTAATCTCAACTTTGGCGGAAGAAAAAATCCTCGAAATGAGGCCTTTTGATGATATAGACCTGGTAAAAAGGCTTCAGCAGGAGACCAGCGAGGGCGTGGCACTGCTGAAAGCCGGCATTAACTTGCCCCTTTCCGGCATTAGGGATATAAGAAACGGCCTTAGTTTGGCCAAAATGGGGGCCATACTATCACCCGGTCAGTTATTGGAGATAGCATCTACCCTGAGGACAAGCCGCCTCGTAAAAGCCCTTTGGAGGGAAAAAAAGCTGGAGGGCATAAACATCATTGACGATATTGTAAACTGTTTGCATTCCTTTCAATCCCTGGAGGAAAAGATTGAAAAGGCAATTATCAGTGAAGATGAAATAGCGGACGATGCAAGTCCCAAACTCAGCTCTATCAGGAGGCAAAAGAGGGTACTTGCCCAAAATATAAAAAACAAACTAAATGAGATAATCAGCTCCCCTAACTATCAAAAAGTGCTGCAGGAAGCGATCGTAACGGTTCGGCAGGACCGGTACGTGGTGCCGGTGAAGCAGGAGTTTAAGGGCAGCATTCCGGGAGTAATCCACGACCAATCGGCCAGCGGCGCCACCCTTTATATAGAACCCATGGCGGTAGTCCAGATGAACAACGAGCTCAGACAGCTGGAACTGGAAGAAGACAGGGAAATCGAGCGGATTTTACGGGATTTTTCCGGGAAAGTACAGGAAAACCATGATCCTATTCTCGATACCCTTTACAATTTAGCCCAGCTGGATTTTATCATGGCGAAAGCCGGGTACAGCCTTGACATAAACGGAGTCGAACCCATCTTCAACGACAGGGGATATATTAACATATCCCGGGGAAGGCACCCCCTCCTTAAAGGACACGTGGTGCCCCTAGATGTGTATTTGGGGGACAAATTTAACATATTGATTATCACGGGTCCCAATACCGGCGGCAAGACGGTTGCCCTTAAAACCGTTGGTCTATTTGCACTGATGGCCCAATCCGGCCTGCATCTGCCTGCCGGAGAGGGGACCGAGCTGTCCGTTTTCAAGGAGGTCTTTGCGGATATAGGAGATGAGCAGAGCATCGAGCAGAGCCTCAGCACCTTTTCATCCCACATGAAAAACATAAAGGAGATTGTAGACTTAGCTAGCGAGGAGTGCTTGGTAATCCTTGACGAATTGGGAGCGGGAACTGACCCCACGGAAGGTGCCGCCCTGGCCATGGCTATCTTGAGCTATCTCTACGATAAGGGCAGCAAAGTGTTAGCAAGCACCCACTACAGTGAGCTCAAAAGCTTTGCCTTTTCCAAAGAGGGCATGGAAAATGCCAGCATGGAATTCGATGTAAAAACCTTGAGCCCTACTTACAAGTTGACAATCGGCCTTCCGGGAAAGAGCAATGCCTTTGAGATTGCTGCGCGGCTTGGATTGAGAGAAGAGGTCATAAGTCTCGGAAAAAGTCTCATGGCCGATGAAAGCTTGAGAATGGAAGACATGCTCACGCATATTGAGGAAGAAAAGAGCAAGGCCGAGGAAGAAAGGGAGAAACTCCTGGCTGCAAAAAAGGAGTATGAAAAGAAGCTCGCTAAACTTGAAGAAGAGCGCAAAAAAATCCGCTTAAAACAGGAAAGGATTATCGAGAAAGCTAAAGAAACAGCCCGACTGATGCTCAACAAGATTCAAAGAGAAGCCGAGGAGATAATCGATAATCTCAAAGACGCGGAGACGGCAGACCAAGCCAGCATGAGGGATAAAGCGGTGCAGCGGGCCAGGGAATGGCTTAAAAAAGCCGACGAAGGGCTGCAGGATTCCAAAGGTTCCCTTGTACAAAAAGCAAGGACCGGGCATCGGCGGCCCCTGAAAGCGGGCCAAAAAGTAAAGATCGCCGGCTTGAACCAGGAAGGTTACATTCTGTCAATAGATGATTCCACCAAAGAGGCCCAGGTGCAGGTGGGCATCATGAAAATAAACCTGCCGCTGGCCAGTCTCATCCCTGTTGAAGAGGAAGCAGCGGAAACGGAGAAAAACAGGTTTGCGTCTATCGCAATGACCAAGGCCAGGGAAATATCAACTGAACTCGACTTAAGGGGCCTTACCGTCGAAGAAGCCTTCATGAAAGTAGATAGTTACCTGGATGACGCCAAACTGGCCGGGATGAAAACCGTGGTTTTGATTCACGGTAAGGGCACCGGTGCACTGCGTCGGGGCATTAATGAAATGTTGAAAAAGCGAAGCGATATAAAGTCATTCCGATTGGGCAATATAGACGAAGGAGGTTCCGGTGTGACGGTGGTGGAATTGTGAAAAGGGTCCTGATAAGTGCCTGCTTGGTGGGTCTAAACACCAAGTACGATGGTGGCAACAATTACAATCAAGTTTTTGCAGACATGGTAAAAAGGGGAGAAGCCGTCCCCTTTTGTCCCGAACAGGCCGGAGGCCTGCCAACTCCAAGGAGCCCCTCGGAGATAACGGGAGGAGATGGCCAAGATGTAGTGGAGGGCAAGGCAAGGGTCATCACCGTTAAGGGCGAAGACGTGACGGAAGCCTTTATAAAGGGCGCCAAAGAAGCACTGAAGCTCGCAAAACTCATCGGGGCGGATACCGCCATACTAAAATCCATAAGCCCTTCCTGCGGCTCAAAATGCGTCTACGACGGGACTTTCAGCGGCAAATTGCGAGACGGAATGGGAGTTTGCGCCGCATATCTAATGGCTAACGGTATTAAAGTAGTAGATTCCCAAGAACTGCCAAGGGCCAATAAATAATTTAATATCTTAGGTGCTTGGCACCTTGAGTAAAGCTTGTCGAAAAAATAGCTGAGTTAGGGGAGTGGTATATGTGACAAAGAGTAACCAGGAACTTGCGAGGGAACGTCTTGCCCGCATAAAAGCAGCAATAAATCTCCAGGAACCGGACAGGGTTCCGCTTCGCGGAATCGGGGGAGATTTGGTGCCAGCCTATGCTGGAATTTCTCAACAGGACTTTTGGTTTGATTACGATAAGGCACGGGAAGCCCTCGTTAAATTCAACAGGGATTTTCCCAGCGACTGGGCCACCGGCTTTTCCGGTGTAAGCGTGGTTCCCCTGATTTTTGCCCTTGCGGACTATCCCGATAT
>LFSJ01000228.1 GCA_001512695.1 Tepidanaerobacter sp. DTU063
TTTTTGTCGCATTAGACTATGGTTGCTTACGGGAGTAAAATCGTCTCCGTGCATCACATGCGGCACGTGGTGTGATGCGATGCTCTTCCAGTGAGTGATGCCAGTGGCGCAGTGCTTGTATCCTCCCGAGTAGCCTCCATAGGGGTTTCCCAGTGTATGGCCGATTAGTACTGCAAGGTCTGATTCGTATACTTCTTTATTCATTATGACGCGATTTCCCGTTTCATCCCAGCCTAAGTCTATTAAGTTGTCCCAATCTTCGCTGTCATGGTTTACTATCTGGCCAGTCCAGTAAAACTCATTGAATACTTTTTCCCCTAAAAGGGATCTTATTTCTTCTCTAGTATTTTTTCTGTGGAGACCGTTGCTGCAGATTAGTTTGATGTCTTTTTTCTCCACTCCTGCTTTTAGACATTCTTCTATAATTATAGGTATTGATACTTTCCTATGGGAGTTTTCTTGAAAACCGCCTTTGACTCTGTCAGGAAATATTATTGTAACTTTTGAACCCTTTTTTACTAATTCAGGAATTGGCGGCATTCCTATGGGATTTTGTATGGCTTGTCTTGTAGCTTCTTCTGGGTTTTCAAGATGGGGAGGATCCGGTACTGTTTCTCCCGGTATAAATACATCGGTATTGTCGGGTAAGTTTGCCTCCATTAGTCCATGCCCATATTCAAAGAATAGTTTCTTCATCAAATTAACCTCCAGTTTTGCGTACTTATTTCCTCATTGTAGCCTCAGCCTTAATTTGATAAACATTAAAATAAATTTACTTTATCTTAACCATACCTTTTCCGTAGTCGTCATTTGTAAAATATGCATTCGGCCCATGTTTTCTGCAGAAATGTCTGTCAACCAAAACTTCAATTATAATTATTATTAGAGTAAATATATACTAACTAGACAGGAGCAAATGTTATGAGCGTTACTCTTAAGGATATTGCCGAAAGAGCTGGTGTATCAATATCTACTGTTTCTCGAGTGATTAACAATGATAAAAATAAACCGGCAAGTAAAGAAACGGCCCAAAAGATTTGGAAATTGGTTAGAGAAATGGGTTACGTACCCAATTACCATGCTAAAAGACTTAAAGCTAATAACGCAAGTAGACCAAATTTGGATAAAACTATAGGATGTATACTGGCTTCCCCAAAAGATACATTTAAAGACCAATTTTTTTCTCAAATTATGATGGGAATTCAAGGAGAGGCTACTCTTCATGGATATAATCTGGGTTATACCTTTTCGTATTTCGAAGATAAGAGCGCTCTTTTCCAATATATTACCTCATCAGACGTAGATGGCTATTTGTTATTAGGGCGGATAAACGAGGACTTATTCAATTTTATAAAAAACAATATTAAGAATTTAGTATATGTAGGATTAAACAGAATAGGAAGGGATATAGACGAAGTGATATGCGATGCCTATGAGGCAACTTCTTGTGCAGTAGAGTATCTCATTTCTCTTGGTCACACCAAAATTGGCTACATAGGCGAGATACCCGAATTAGGAGATTATAAGGTAATAAATGAACATAGATTTAGAGCTTTTAAAAACACCTTGGCCAAACACAATATTTCTTTAGATGAAAATTATATTAAAAATATTACATTATCTTCCAAAGAAGGCTATAATGCCATGACTGAAATAATCAAAGGAGGAAATCTACCCAGCGCTATTTTTTGTGGAAATGATATAACTGCTATCGGAGTAATGAAGGCAATCCACAAAAGCGGTCTAAAAATTCCAAAAGACATTTCTGTTATAGGCCTTGACAATATTGAGGTGTCTGAATATTTCCGTCCTTCTTTAACAACAGTTCATGTTCCAAAAGAAGAGTTGGGGAGATTTGCTGTCAAATTATTAATTGACAGAATAAACGGCGGACACGAAATAAATACTCTTATTAAACTCCCTTTTAAATTAATCGAAAGAGAAAGCTGTGACATATCCAGAAATTTATAGTTTCTATTTTTAGTTGAATTCTTTTTTTGTAGACTTTTTGCCATTTTGGAAAAAAGGTGTTATCATGTTATTAAAAAGTCTTCCAGTTTGGAGGAGATATTGGTGACTGATGGCTACAGTATATTAAAAAATATAAGAGACCAGAGTAAATTGCTGCTACGTATTATTCAGCAAAAGGGTCCAATTACAAGAAATCAAATAATAGATATGACAAGGATGAAGTTGACTACACTTAAACGCTTTATGCAGCCTCTGCTAGATGAAGGCTTTGTTATTGAAGCAGATTTGGCTAAGTCTAATGGAGGAAGACCCCCTGTACTATATGATGTAAATCCAAAGACTTACTATAGTATTGGAATCGATATTTCTCGAACTTATACCGAAGTTGTCATTACAAATCTAAAAATGGATATCATCGATATAAATCGCTTCGGACCACCTCAGGAGCCTGTAGATACTGTAAATCAAATATGTTCATATCTTGAGAACAGGTTAATTCAGTTGTCTATAGAAAAATCTATGGTCTTAGGAGTTGGTGTGGGCACAGTTGGACCTTTAGACCGTAAAAAAGGTATTATGTTAAATCCAGCCAACTTTCCTTCAAATATATGGGTTAATATTCCTATCAAGGACATGATACAGCAAAGATTAAATCTCCCAACTGTAGTCGATAATGGTGCAAATGCTGCCGTTTTAGCTGAGCATCTCTTTGGAATAGGCTTAGACAAAAATAATATATCGTATTTTCACTGCGGTATGGGTATTAGAACAGGCACAATTTCATCAGGAAGCATTATAAGGGCAATTAACGATTATGAAGATGCTTTTGGCCACATGGTAATTGATATAAATGGAGATTTATGCCACTGCCATAATCGCGGCTGTATTGAAACATATTGCTCCATACCTTCTATTACTAAAAAGTTCAAAGAGTTGCTTAAGCAGGGCACCCCTACCTATGTTGATAAATCCTTTGATAAAATAGATTTTTTAGATATCTGTGCTGCCGCCAAAGAAAATGATATTCTAGCCCGGCAAGTAATTACAAAGGCCGCTGAAATTTTTGGCATAGGCCTTGCCAATTATATAAATCTAGTGACTCCAGAATTGGTGATTCTCAGCGGGCCAATAGTAAAACACTCTGAACTTTTTTACAACACAGCTGTAGAAGAAGCTTTGAAGCGCAAGTATGTTAAAAACCATAAGGTTTCCTTTAGTAGGGGTGGGAATTTTAAAGATAAAGCCATAGCAGTAGGAGCAGCGGTATTGTCAGTTGATGAAATTTTAAACAACTGATATATGTAAAGCTACATATGAGGAGGTTCCAAATGAAAAAGAACAATCAATTTAAGCTACTTATGGAACTTTTTTTTACATTTTTTAAGATAGGAAGTTTCACTTTTGGCGGGGGCTACGCCATGATTCCCCTAATAGAAAGAGAAGTGGTGGAAAAAAAGCGTTGGGTTTCAGAGGAGGAAGTGGTTGACGTGTTTGCTGTAGCCCAATCCATGCCCGGCGCTATTGCAATAAACTCCTCCACATTTATAGGTTATAAGATTGCAGGTAAAAGGGGAGCAGTTGTTGCCACCTTAGGAGTTGTATTGCCATCATTTTTCATCATAGCTTTGATTGCTATTTTCTATTCGAAGTTTCAAGATGCAGCTGCTGTTAAGGCTGTGTTTTCGGGGATAAGGCCCGCCATAGTATCTCTCATTGCTGTAGCAGCAATAAGGATTTCGAAAACTTCAATTGTAGATTGGACAGGTTTAATACTTGCAATCTTGTCTTCTTTTTCAGTTGTGTTCTTTGATGTCCATGCCGCATTTGCAATTTTAGGCGGTGCTACTGCAGGCCTTGCAATATTCATTATGTTTCCAAAAAAGACAGAAAAGATTTTAAGCAACGGAGGCAATAAAAATTGATTTACTTACAGCTTCTCATATCCTTTTTGAAAATCGGACTTTTTAGCTTTGGCGGGGGCTATGCCATGATACCGCTTATACAAAGGGAAATCCAAAGTCACGGTTGGCTGTCTCCATCGGAGTTTGTGGATATAATCGCTATAGCTGAGATGACTCCAGGGCCCATTGCTGTAAATTCCGCAACTTTTGTGGGTTATAAGGCAGCGGGCATCCTTGGCAGTCTGGTGGCCACTTTTGGCGTAGCAATTCCCTCTCTTGTCCTGATCATGATTGTTTCGAAGTTCTTTTTAAAATTCCAAAATCATCCCGCGAATAAGATGGTGTTTTACGGAATAAGGCCCATCATCGTTGGCCTGATTTTTGCATCTGCAATTTTTGTCGCGCAAACTGCTTTAATAAAACAGGGAGCCTCAAATGGCAGTCTATTTACCAATTCGCTTTCTGTACTTGATTTAAAAAGTATCCTAATCTTTGTCCTTTCATTGATAGGTCTGGTCAGATTTAAGATACATCCAATTGTGATAATCCTGATTTCAAGTATTTTGGGACTCTTACTCACTTAAAGGCGAAAGCCCCAGGTCAAAAACCCGGGGCTTTTATCATTAGTCTCCTAACTAGCTATTAGCTTTTTTCTCTTCCCCAACACTCCACTTTGCCCAAACCGGGAATCTTATCAGGATTGAAAACCGGGTTTTTGCCCTCCTGCAGCTGTGATACATAGTCATCAAAGGTGGCATAGGCAATTGGGCCAAGCTTGGTTATGACTATTAAGTTTACAACTGCCATTATGCCCATAAATACGTCTGCTGTGTCCCATACAAGGCCAAAGCTTCCGATTGAGCCGAAGAA
>LFSJ01000177.1 GCA_001512695.1 Tepidanaerobacter sp. DTU063
TGTAAAATCAAAGTATTACCGGCTTTCAGGCCGGACAAGGTATTGAACATAGATAAACCCGGCTTTGTGGAATATATTAAAAAGCTAGGGGACGTTTGTGGTATAAATATTAAAACGGTTGATGATGTTAAAGCAGCCCTGGCATCAAGGATTGAGTTTTTTGTTAAAATGGGCTGTAAAGCATCAGATCACGCACTGGATTATATTGTTTACAGAAAGACGGACGAGAATCTAGATGCCGTGCTTCAAGCAGCATTAGACGGGAAAGCAATTGACCAGGAAAAAGCGGATGAGTATAAAGCTGAGCTCCTCATGTTCTGTGCATCGCAGTATAAGAAACACGATATCGTGATGCAGCTACATTACGGTGCATTGAGAAATACGAATCCTGCAGCTTTTGCAAAGCTTGGCCCTGATTCTGGCTTTGATGCAATTTGTGGCTATGATAAAAGNNGGTGTTGCCCTCGGTGCACTTTTGGGTGCATTAGAAGCCAAGGATAGTCTGCCAAAAACGATCATATATTCCCTCAATCCTACAGACAATGCTTTGATCACTGCAATTATCGGCTGTTTCCAATCTCCTGAAGTCCCTATGAAGATACAACACGGAAGCGCCTGGTGGTTTAATGACACAAAGACCGGCATGATGGAACAAATGACTAACCTCGCCAATTTTTCTATACTGCCCAACTTTATAGGTATGCTAACAGATTCACGAAGTTTCTTATCGTACACCCGCCATGAGTATTTCAGGCGCATCCTCTGTGACTTAATCGGACAGTGGGTAGAGAACGGCGAGTACCCGGCCGATATGGAAATTTTGGGTAAAATGGTGGAGGATATCTGCTATAACAATACCGTCAGGTATTTTGGATTTGAAGTTTAAACTAGAAATATTTTTTCACAACTGCCCAACCTTTATCGTGAATCTCTTTATAATGTATAAAGGATGGGCAGTTTTTCTATGAATTACTTTTGATTTGACAGAAATATTTAGGATTTTCCGGTGACACCTTCACATGGGAATATCCGGAATTTAGCCATTAAATAGTTTTAAAGGCAATAGGGCTTCTTGCATTTCTCTTTTTATTTTCTCCAATCCTTCTTCAGTTTTGGACTCACAGCGGACGATAAGCTCCGGACCGGTATTTGAGCTCCTAACCAAGCCCCAACCATCAGAGAATAGAACGCGTGCACCGTCAACATCTATTATAGGGTATTTGCCCTCAAAGTACCGCTTTACCGCCAGGACTTTGTCAAACTTTTCTTCATCAGGGCAGGGTATGCGAAGTTCCGGTGTTGAAAAGTATTTGGGCACATCTGAAAGCAATTCTGAGAGTTTGCTGTCGGTATTGGAAAGTATCCGAAGGAGCCTCGCAGCAGCATAAAAGGCATCGTCAAAACCATAGTATTCATCGGCAAAGAACATGTGGCCGGACATTTCGCCTGTAAATATTGCACCTACTTCTCTCATCTTGGCTTTGATCAAGGAGTGGCCTGTTTTGTAAAATATGGGCTTGCCACCGAGTTTTTTTATTTCATCTACCAGGGCTTCTGAGCACTTAACTTCAACAATGGCAGTAGAGCCAGGATATTTTGGCATTATCTCACGCCAATACAGAATCATCAGCATATCTCCGAATATTACATTACCTCTGTCATCGACAACCCCGATGCGATCCCCATCACCATCAAAACCTATGCCCAAATCAAGTTGTTCTCTCAAAACTAATTCTCTTAAATCCGCTAAATTCTCTGCATTAACAGGGTCCGGGAAATGATTTGGAAAGCTGGGATCGGAGGTGCAGTAAAGCGGATAAACCTCCACTCCAAGGCGGCTAAAGAATTTTTCAGCAAAGAGTGAGGCAGTGCCGTTGCCGCAGTCGATGCCGACCCTGAGTTTTTTGGAAAGGCGGATTTTGCTGGATATCATGTCCATATAATCTTCAACGGGGTCCTTTGAACTGACAGAACCCTTCCCTGACAAAAACTCACCCTTTTCCATCATCCTTCGTAAGTATTGAATTTCATCTCCGTATATGGTTCCAGGGCCAAAAGCTACTTTAAAGCCATTAAATTGGGCAGGATTGTGGCTGGCGGTAACCATAATTCCCGGATTTATACCATAGTGTTCACGTGCAAAGTAAAATATAGGAGTTACAACTGTCCCGATGTCCACGACGTCACAACCTGTAGACAAGAGACCATTGATTACAGCCTTTTTTAGTAAGGGTGACGAAGTCCTATTGTCACATCCAACTATAGCCTTGTTTTCGCCTTCTTGACGTGCATATGTACCAAAAGCTTGCCCCAGCCTTGTGGCAAAGCTTTCATCTAAATCTTCACCGACAATGCCTCTGATGTCGTACTGCCTAAAAACATAGGGATTTAATTTCATACAACCTGCCTCCACATCTTATTTTTTAATGCATAATAAAATCTGTTATAGTATTTCCCAAAAACCTGTAATTATTTTGAATACAACATACAAACTACCTTTGCACTTATCAGCATTATACCATAAATTTTCATTTTCCTATTGATAAAGATTAATAATTGTGATAGTATTCTCTTAAATGCTTTAACGATTTAATATACTAAAGGATGATTGTTATGACCGGCTATTTTAGAAGACCTGCAGGAGTGAAAGACTATTTGCCACCAAAGGTTCGCAAAAAGCGGCGGATTGAAAAAGTAATTGTGGACATATTTGAAAAGTGGGGCTATGAAGAGGTAATAGCTCCTTCTTTTGAATATTTGGAGACCTTTGCGAAAACTGGCAAGTGGGATTTTACGGAGAAGATTTTTAAGTTTATTGACAGACACGGTGAGGCTGTGGCTTTAAGGCCCGATATTACCACATCTATTGCCAGGATGGTGGCAACTCATTATAGTAACCATGACGCGCCCTTAAGGTTTTATTATCTGGCAAATGTTTTTAGATTCCAGGAGCCCAGAAAGGGCAGGGACCAGGAGTTTTATCAAATAGGCGCCGAGCTAATCGGCATACCGGGGCTTGAAGCCGATGTGGAAATAATTCTTCTTGCATCACATATGCTTGAACAAATCGGCATAAAAGACTTTTTAATAAATATTGGCCACACCAAATTCCTGGAGGGTCTACTTGATGAATTAGAGAACAGCTCCTCTCTAAAAGACAGAATTGCTCAAGCCATAAAAGAAAAAAATTTTGTGCAGCTTAAAGATTTGATTGAAGAGAGTGCTATAAGACCTGAGATCAAAAAAACGGTTCTAGCTTTGCCAAGGTTTTACGGTGGAGCGGAGATATTCGAGAAACTTGATCAGTTTACATTAAACGAAAAATGCATTGCAGCACTGTCGGAACTTAAGAAGGTTTGGAATATGTTAAAGCAGTTTAACAACATCCAACTTAGCTTTGATCCGGGGCTTGCCAGAGGCATCGATTATTATACTGGCATCGTGTTTGAAATATATTCACCTAAGTCGGGATTTCCCCTGGGAGGGGGAGGGCGATACGACTCCCTCCTTGATAAGTTTAATGGATCCCGACCGGCTACAGGTTTTGCATTAACCGAGGATGTTATTTTGACAGTATTAGAGAAGGATATGGAAGATACATACGAACCTTATTATCTTTATTACAACCCGGCAGAATATATCGAGGCATTTCATAAGGCGGAAGATTTGAGAAGGCAAGGCCGCATAGTGAAAATGCTGCCAGCTGACAAATATGATTAACATATATTTTAAAGGAGAATTGCTTTAAAGATGCTAAAGATTGCTTTATCTAAAGGCAGGATACTATCTGAAACCCTAAAACTTTTTAATAAAATACAAATGGATTTTAGCCAAGTGAATGAAGACACACGCAAGCTTTTTTTTGATTTTGAAGAATATGGCACCCGTGTAATTCTGGCGAAACCATCAGATGTGCCGACATATGTGGAATACGGGGTTGCTGATATTGGGGTAGCGGGCAAGGATGTGCTTTTAGAAGATAAGAAAGATGTTTTTGAGCTAGTTGATTTAAAGCTTGCTCAGTGCAAAATGGTAGTTGCAATTCCACAAGATAGGTCCATCGATATGCCGATTTATCGGGTGGCTACCAAATATCCTCAAATTGCCGAAAGACATTTTGTAAAAAGGGGAATTCCGGTAGAAATCATAAAACTTCACGGTTCTGTGGAATTAGGGCCTATACTGGGCATTTCAGATGCTATAGTGGATATTGTGTCAACTGGGAGTACCCTCAAGAAGAACAATTTAAAAATCCTGGAAGAAATATGTCCTATTAGCAGCAGGCTCATAGCAAACCAGGTCAGTTTCCGGGTTAAATCCTATGAGATAATGGCTCTGATAGAAAAACTGGAATCTGTTCTGTGATTAGCCCTTATGTAAATGGAGAAAAAGGTGTATAATTATACATCATTAGTTCAAGGAGGAGATTGACATTAATTCACCAATACGCTTTGCAAGAGACGATGTATTAAAAATGATACCTTACATGCCTTCACAAGAGGCTTGCAAGATAAAACTCGATGCCAACGAGAGTCCTTACGATGTACCCCTTAAGGTAAAAGAAAGAATATGGAAGAGATTGCAGGAGGAGCATTTCAACTACTACTATGACCCCAGTTGTGATGAGCTGCGGGAGAGCCTTTCCAAGTACACAGGAGCAAAGCCACAGCAAATATTTGTAGGAAGCGGTGCCGATGAAATTATTCTAGACCTCATTTTAGCCTTTGCTGGCCCCGGTCGAGATGTTATAATTCCATCGCCTACTTTTTCCAGTTATGAAATCTTTGCCACTGTGGCAGGTTCTAATGTCATAAAAGTTCCCATCCACCGCATAAAGCAAGGGAACGGCTGGATTTGGGACCTTGATATAAATCAAATAAAGGAGCATTTTACGCAAGATAAGGATCAGCTTTTGTTTATCTGTTATCCCAACAATCCTACAGGAGACTATTTTGATGAAGAAAAAGTCCTTGACTTAATAAACAGCTTCAACGGCATTGTGGCAGTTGATGAGGCATATTTTGAGTTTGGCGGCAAGACTTTTGCAGATAGACTCCATCAATTTCCCCACGTAGTAGTTATTCGCACATTTTCCAAGATATTTTCCCTGGCAGGCCTTAGAGTCGGTTACGCCATAGGCCATGAAGATTTGATCAATCAGCTGTATAAAGTGAAACTGCCCTATAATGTAAGTCTTTTTTCCCAGATTGCAGCTGTCGAAATTTTAAAGGAGACAGATTGGCTAGAGGATATGAAAAGGCAGTTTGCAAAAGCCAGAGATGAACTGAAGGAGGAGTTAGATAATATAAAAGGGTTACGAGTATATCCAAGTGCCGCTAATTTCTTTCTGTGTGAATTAGAAAAGTCACGGGACTTTGTATATGAGGAACTCTTAAAGAGGGGAATACTTACACGTCGATTAAGTGATGATATACTGAAAAACACTTTGCGCTTTTGCATAGGTACACCGGAGCAAAACCGGTTTCTTATATCATCACTTAGAGAAATTTTGGATTAAATTTGGAGGAGGTTCTCAATGGCTAGGACCGCTGAAGTTTACAGGAAAACCGGAGAAACGGAAATAAAGGTTAAAATGAATCTGGATGGGCAAGGGGAAAACAAAATCACTACACAGGTCTTTTTCCTAAATCACATGTTAGACCTTTTTTCCCGTCACGGCCTATTTGACTTAGAAGTTGATGGAAAGGGAGATATAGAAGTAGATTTCCATCATTTAGTGGAAGATGTGGGCATCGTGTTGGGCCAGGCTTTTTTGAAAGCCCTGGGCAATAAGGAAGGGATTAAGCGGTACGGAACATTTTATGTCCCAATGGATGAAGCTCTGGCCTTTTGCAGTGTGGATATAAGCGGGAGACCTTACATATATTTTGATGCCGAGTTTAGTCGCGACAAGGTGGGGGAATTTGATGTAGAGCTGGTAAAAGAGTTTTTTGTAGCTTTTGCCAACAATGCCCGCATAACCATTCATTTGGAAGTTGTCCGTGGGGAAAACACCCATCATATGATAGAAGCGCTCTTTAAAGCCTTTGGTCGTGCATTGCGAGAGGCAGTGGCATTTGATCCAAGGGAAAAAGGGGTGCCCTCCACGAAAGGGGTACTGTAAGTCTAGAAAGGGTGACGGAATGAATATATATCCGGCAGTAGATATCAAGGGAGGAAAGTGTGTAAGGCTAGTCCAGGGAGATTTTTCTCGGGAAACCGTTTATTTAGAAAACCCGGTGGATGCAGCAAAGATGTGGCAGGAGAAAGGGGCCAAGTGGGTTCATGTAGTTGACTTGGATGGTGCAAAGTCCGGGAATCCCGGCAACTTTGATGTGATCCGAAATATTAGAGAAGCCTTAAGTGCCAAAATCCAAGTAGGTGGCGGCATTAGAAATATCGGCACTGTTGAAAGCTATTTAAACATGGGCATAGACCGCATCATTTTTGGTTCTTCCGCAATCACAGATTTGACACTAGTGAAGGTTACCATAGACAGGTTCGGAGCAGAAAAAGTGGCTGTAGGGATTGATGTTAGACAAGGTCATGTTGCTATTGAAGGTTGGACAAAATCATCCGGAATCACAGTAGAAGTGGTCCTCAGGCAGTTAAAAGACATTGGTGTAAATACGATCATTTATACCGACATTTCAAGAGATGGCATGATGAAAGGGCCAAACTTTGCCGGCATCGAGAAAGTGTTGAGTTTCGGAGATTTTTCAGTGATCGCATCTGGAGGGATTTCCAGCTTGGAAGATCTGGAACAATTGTCTATGTATGAAAATAGGGGTTTAGAAGGAGCAATTATTGGAAAAGCCCTATACAATGGTTCCCTTGATTTAAAGACGGTTTTAGAGCGCTTTGATACTTAAGGAGGATAGGAGTAATAAAAATGAATAAAAAACGGCTTATCGTCTGCTTAGATGTACAAGATGGCAGGGTAGTAAAGGGCATTCATTTTAAAAACATCCGGGACATTGGAGATCCTGTTGAGCTGGCAGCTTATTATGACAGACAGGGCATAGATGAGATTGTGCTCCTGGATATATCAGCCACTTTTGAAGGCAGAAAGACCACCCTAGATGTAATAAAAAGAGTTTCGGAGAATATCCGGGTGCCTTTTACTGTAGGTGGTGGCATATCCACATTAAAAGATATTGAGGATTTGCTTAAAGCAGGTGCTACTAAAGTTTCCATCGGTTCTGCTGCAGTAAAAAATCCCCAATTAATCAAGGAAGCTGCCCAAGAGTTTGGCAACGGGCATCTGGTTCTTGCCTGTGATGCCAAAAAAAACAATGGAAGTTGGGAAGTCTATACTCACGGCGGCAGGACGGCCACTGGACTTGACGCTGTTTTGTGGTGCAAAAAGGCTGAAAGCCTTGGCATAGGGGAGATACTTCTGACAAGTATGGATGCTGACGGCACCAAGGATGGCTATGATATTCGGTTAACAAGGGCCGTAGCTGATGCAGTTAAAGTGCCTGTAATAGCTTCGGGAGGGGCAGGAAAGCTGGAACATTTCAAGGATGTGTTTGTCAAAGGGCGAGCGAGCGGGGCACTTGCCGCATCTGTTTTTCATAAGGGGATTTTTACCGTAAGGGAAGTTAAAGAATACTTGATTTCAGAAGGAGTAGAATAATCCATGATTGAGTTGGATAGTATAAAATATGATGAAAAGGGCCTTGTGCCTGTAGTAGTTCAAGCTGAGGATAGCAAAGAAGTATTAATGCTTGGCTATATGAACAAAGAATCATTACAAAAAACTATTGAGACAAAAAAGGCTTGGTTTTACAGCCGCAAGAGAAAAAAACTCTGGCAAAAAGGGGAGACAAGCGGAAACTACCTTGAGGTAAAAGATATCCTCTACGATTGTGATGAAGATACGCTGCTTATAAAAGTAATTCCTAAAGGTCCAACATGCCACACGGGAAATTACTCATGTTTTTACCGCAAGCTTTTAGAAAATGTAGAGTGTAGCGCTAAAGCTGAGCCTAGCAATTTTGACATAATAAATGAACTTGTTGATGTAATTGATTCTAGGTTTTCCGAGAGACCCGAAGGATCATATATTGCAAAACTATTTGCCGGCGGCAAAGAAAGGATACTAAAAAAAGTTGGCGAAGAAGCTAGTGAAGTAATTATAGCTTCTATGAGCGATAACAGGGCTGATACTATTTACGAAGCTGCAGACCTGCTTTTTCACCTGCTAATAGCACTTCGATATGATAAAATAACAGTTGAAGAAGTAATGGGAGAACTCAAAAGTCGCCGAAAGTAACTTTCTTGACAAATTGCCAATAAATATATATAATTTTTAGTAAGCAGTGAGGGCAAAGATGTTGATGCAGCAATAGTGAACTAGATAAACAAAGTAACAACGAGTTATAAAGTGTATAAGTGGAAAAATGCTTGATAATAAGTAAATATGATTTTTGACATCAATTCGAATCTAATGTATACTAGTTAATGTCTTTGGGCGGATAGCTCAGCTGGGAGAGCACGTGCCTTACAAGCACGGGGTCACAGGTTCGAGCCCTGTTTCGCCCACCAAAATATGCGGCCCAGTAGTTCAGTTGGTTAGAACGCCAGCCTGTCACGTTGGAGGTCGTGGGTTCAAGTCCCATCTGGGTCGCCATTATATCCGCCTTGGTAGCTCAGTCGGTAGAGCAGAGGACTGAAAATCCTCGTGTCGGTGGTTCGATTCCGCCCCAAGGCACCATTAGATATGCGGAAGTGGCTCAGTGGTAGAGCATCGCCTTGCCAAGGCGAGGGTCGCGGGTTCAAATCCCGTCTTCCGCTCCATTTGTCTTTATGGCGGCATAGCCAAGTGGTAAGGCAGAGGTCTGCAAAACCTTTATCCCCAGTTCGAATCTGGGTGCCGCCTCCAATATAGTCTGCATTATAACATGCCGGGGTGGCGGAATTGGCAGACGCACAGGACTTAAAATCCTGCGATCCCAAAAGATCGTACCGGTTCGATTCCGGTTCCCGGCACCAGATAGTGGGCGCTTAGCTCAGTGGGAGAGCACTTCCTTGACGCGGAAGGGGTCGTAAGTTCAATCCTTACAGCGCCCACCATTTTTTTGTTTTTATTTGCAAACTGCCGATGAAAGTGAAAATATAGATTGTATTGATACAAATTTGGGCCTAGGGGAAGCTTCCTCTAGGCCATTTTTATGCAACAAGTAAAAATGATGAAGGTCATGAAGAACTGACACAACCAAATAGTGTTAGTTACGAACACTCGGTCTGAACATATCTAGGATTCCTAGAACAACGTGGGCCAGACCAAAACCCGTTATGCCGGCTCCAATCATCCCGCCTGTCATATATCCTACTGCCGTAACAACTGCACCAACGCCTGTTACTATCCAACTTGTAGTCTTTCCATTCATAAAATCGCCTCCTGAACTATATTATTCCCGCAATTGAAAGTTTTTATATAACATGAACCAGATTGGCGACTTATGCTTTACAAATGCAGAATATGGTATTATTGCCTTTGTTTTATTGTATATGGTATAAGCCACATACATATAATATGTATTACAAGAGAAAGGGGTGGTTTTTGTGAGATTGCTGACCATAGGCTCAATTGAACCTATTGCCGGTTTTGAAGATAGATTAAAGCTGGAATTTGATTTACTAAAAGAAGATGGTTTCGAAATAACTTATAAAAAAATAGCAAAAGATAACATCTCTTTTTATCATTGCTATGTTGATGATGAACTGTTACTTATGGAAAATAATTTTATTAATATCAAGCAAAGATTTATTAATTGTATAGCAAATGCACTTTCGGATGTCATTATAAACTATTGGGAACCGGAACTCATCAGGCGAATTATAAGGGAAAACTACTTTTATTTTAACAAAACTGAACAAGGAATGATTTTTGATTTTGCCTACTCTATATTAAACTATAACGAGATAAGCGGAAAACGCGACATCTCATATCAAATTAAGCGAAAAAACTATGTCCTACATAAAATCCAGGAATTTCTTTCAACTAGCGGCTTAATTATCTTGGATGGATTTGTTAATTTTCGTTTAAAAGAATATATGAGGCAGCTGGAAGACTCGGTAGATATCGCCATTGATGAATATCTCATGGATAAGGAATATAACGAGTTTATAAAACTGCTTCGTCACTTTGTAGACCTTCAAGAACCAAAGAGGGACCTGGTTAATGTTGTTTTTAGCAACCACAAAATAATTTTAATGGATGAAAATCTAAATTATATAGAAAGGGATTCCAGCTTGGACCTTATTGCCAAGGAAAATCCAGATGTCAATATGGACGATATAACAGTCAGCACTTTAATAAATATCGCTCCTAGGAGAATTACCATTCACGGTTTTAACGGCAATGAAAAGCGGGAGGTTGCCCATGCTCTATACAGTATTTTTGAAGGCCGGGTGAGATTTTGCAACCACTGCGAACTCTGTGCAAAGTCCAAATCTCTTACGAAAAAATGAGGCCAAGAGGCCTTTTTTTTGATTGTTATGTATGCTATTATCAAAATGGTGATGTATCTTATGAAACCATACTTTCAGCTAGGATTGATGCCTCTAATCGGAGCGATAATCGGTTGGGGAACTAACATGTTGGCGATCAAACTAATATTTCGGCCCTTAAATCCTGTAAAAATCCCCATTTTGGGAATACAGATACAGGGTTTGATTCCTAAACGGAGGTTTGATATCTCTAGAAGTATCGGAGAGGTTTTAGAGCATGAAATTATTTCACCTGAAGAGATTGTGGACAGCCTGACAAACAAAAACACCAAAGCAGAAATTATAAAGTATATAAAAAATTTGATAGCAAATAGAGTTAGTGAAAAACTTCCCGGCTATATCCCCTTAGGTTTTAGAGACTCAATAAGCAATTATATTGGAGATATGATTGATAGGAACGGAGCCGAAATATTCGATGAAATGAAAACGGTAATTACCGAAAAAGCAAAAGACCAGCTGGATTTAAAGCAACTTGTAGAAAATAAAATAAATTCCCTGGACATAGAGGAACTCGAGGATTTAATTATAAGGCTATCAAGGCAAGAATTAAGGCAAATAGAAGTTCTTGGAGGCATAATAGGATTTTTTATAGGTACAATCCAAGCTGCTATTTCTTATTACCTGATGTGATTATGATATTAGCTATCTATTGTGTTCCCGCGAGGGCTACATAGATAGCTAATTTTTTTTAGTTAATGTATAATAAATATATAGTGTAGCATAAACCTTTTTAAAAGTTTTATTATTCCCAATCCGCTAAAAGGGGACTTCCTATGCTTAATTTAAAAGATTATGACATCCAAGAAAAAGTTTATGAGAACGGAAGCAAAATATTGTACAGGGGGTACTCAAGTGGAAACGGTAAAGCTGTTATCATAAAAGTACTCAAAGAAGAGTCTACCAGCTCTGCTGATGTTTCAAGGCTGTATTACGAATATGAAATAACTCGAAAGCTAAGCACAAAGAGCATCATGAAGCCTATCGGGCTTGAAAAAGCGGGCAACAGTCTGGCCCTTATAATCGAATGCGATGGGGAAATATCCCTGAGAGAGTATATCGAAGGTCTACCTTTAAATGTAGAATCCTTTCTTGACATTTCAATAAAACTCACACAAAGTTTAGGCGACATCCATTACTGCGGTATTGTCCATAGAAATATAACACCCGATAATATTTTTATTGACCCTAAAATAAAGGAAGTCAGAATAACGGATTTTAGCTATGCTGTCCTTTATGATACAGACAGTTCGAAGATAACGATCAAAACTCATTTTGTTGATAACATAGAGTACATGTCCCCCGAGCAATCAGGCCAGATAGGGGGCACCGATTTCTCGTCAGATTATTATTCTCTCGGAGTTGTATTTTACGAGATGTTAACAGGTAGGCTTCCCCTCAAAGCAGACGCTGCTGCAGAATGGGCAGAGCTCCATGCCACTAAGGTGCCTGAAAGGCCGGATACTATCGATGCCAAGATCCCTTCGGTATTATCGGATATTGTTATGAAGCTCCTCGCTAAATCCGCCCGGGACAGATATCAGACTGCATACGGTTTATTGAAGGACTTGCTAGAATGTAAACGACAATGGCTAAAAAGCGGGAAAATTGAGCCCTTTAAACTGGGGATGCATGACATATCTACTCGCTTTAAATTGCCTACTAAGCTTATTGGAAGAGAACGGGAAACAGCAGTGCTAAAACAAGCATTTGATCGCGCCCGTTCGGGCAGTGCTGAGTTGGTATTTGTAACTGGAACTGCAGGTATAGGAAAGACCATGCTGATCAATGAGACTGTAAAAGCCCTTGTAGCTGATAAGGGCTACTACGGTTATGGGAAATATGACCAGCTGAGACAAAACGTGCCCTATGCGGCTATCTCAAGTGCCTTGGGAATTGTAATAAGGCAGCTTATGGCTGAGAGCAAAGAGAAACTTGAGGAGTGGAAAAAAGACATACTCTGTTCGCTGGGCAATGCTGGCGCATTGATTACCGAAATTGTGCCGGATTTGGAAATGATAATTGGCCGTCAACCAGCAGTTGAAATTCCTCAATCAAAGGAAGCCATAAATCGTATAATGATGGTTTTTGAAAATTTTTTAAAGGTTTTCTCAAACAGGAATACACCTCTCGTGATGTTTCTTGATGATTTGCAGTGGGCTGATCCGGCTTCTTTACGGCTTTTAGAGTTTTTATATAAAGATACCAAATTAAAATACTTGCTCATAATTGCCGCCTATCGTGACAATGAAATAGATGCAAATCATCCCATACAAAATATCATTGATAAAAAAGAGAAAACGGAGATACCTGTCACTCAGATAAAGCTCTTTCCATTTGATATAAAAGAAGTAACTGGGTTTCTGCAGGAAACATTACATAGTAGAAGAGAGAAAACGGAAAAGCTGGCTAAAATATTGTATCGCAAAACGTACGGAAATCCCTTTTTTCTAAGTCAAATGCTAGTATCAATTTGTAATCAAAAACTAATAACATTTAACATTAAAAAGGGGCGTTGGGAATGGAATGAGGAATCCATAAATAGTTTTCCAATACCGGATGATGTTTTAGTCCTGATACTCTCTAGACTTAATAATCTTACAAAAGCACAATTAGATATTTTAAAACTGGCGTCCTGTATAGGCAATAGCTTTGACACGAAGACTTTATCAATGGTCAGCAATAGGAGGGAAGCTGAAATAGCCGCTCTTCTCATACCGGCAATAATGGAAGGGCTTGTGCTGCAATTAATTGAAGGGGACCATAAGCCTTTATCAACAGGCACAGAGGTACAAAACACTACCTACGAGTTTTTACACGATAGAGTTAGACAAGCAGTATACTCATTATTCACTGAGTCAGAGAAAAAAACTGCACATTTAAAAGTCGGACGCTTGATTCTGCAGCTTGGCATGGGAGAAGATTTGAACGACAAAATACTGGCCGCAATGGATCATATGAATAGAGCCATAGATTTAATAACTGACCAGCAAGAATGTTTGAAACTCGCAGAGTATAATCTACTTGCAGGACGGAAGGCCAAAGCATCTGCTGCTTATGATACTGCGGTGAATTGCATTAAAGCAGGGATTAAATTACTCCCTGTAAATGCTTGGGAAACATATTACGATTTATGCTTTGACCTGTATGTAGAATATGCTCAAAATGAGTTTTTAATCGGAAATACATCTGAAGCAAAAGAACTATTTGGTCTGATTATTAGACGTGCAAAAAGTGAACTTGACAAAGCTGATGTATTGGGATTGCAAATTTTGCTATATACCGGTAGTGGAGAATACGCCAAAGCAGTTGAAATTGGTATAAAAGCATTAAAAGGGCTTGGAATGGTAATACCAGCCAATCCATCCACAAAAGATTTATTGAAAGAACTGCTATGGTATAAGCTTTTTATGAGTCGCAGAAGCATAGAGGATCTTTATAAATTGCCGGAGATGAAGGACCCGGTTCAGAGGAAAGTTGCTGAGCTCCTAATAAAGTTTATACTTGCCACTAGTACCGGTTATCCAAACTTACATTCTTTTGCTATTATAAAAGCGGGGAATCATACATTAAGATACGGAAATACCGAAATGGCTCCTATTGGCTATGTCGGTTACAGTATTGTTGAGGGAGTTATATTTGCCAATTATGCTGCAGGTGATAGGTTGGGTAAGATGGCAATTGAACTAACCGAGAGATACGACAAAACATACCCAAAATGTATTGTGTATTTTACATTTGGAGCAATAGTCTGGCACTGGTCTCATCATGCGAAAGATGGAATTGAATACTTGCAGAAAGCGGTTAAATACGCTGTCGAAGCAGGAGATGTACTCATTAACGGCTACTCCCGTACCGTTCTTTTGGAAAACAGATACATAATAGGAACACCACTGATTGATATTCTCGATGAAATCAACAATTGTAAAAACTATATGCAAAAAGTAAAGCATGATAATCTCAACTTGAATGTTGGCATTTACAGCAGGGTCGTTTCTATTCTAACGAGTGACATCGGGTTTCATAATGGAAAAGCCGATGAAGATAAAAGTGTTTTCCGAGACACAAGAGACAAAGCATCTCTGGGGGCATATTATTACACTCAAATGCAGATTAATTACTTTGCTGGAAATTTCAGGGAAGCACTAGCTGAAGCCGAGAAAGTAAAGGATTGCACAGCATCAATTCAAGGTTTTTTGTTGTCTGCAGAGTGTAATTTTTACCAATCACTCATAATTACTGCTATATATGAAGATATTCCAGCAAGCCAAAGAAGACGGCTTTCAAGAATTCTAAGAGACAATCAAAAACAAATGAAAAAATGGGCTATCTCCTGTCCGGAAAATTTTTTACACAAATTCCAATTGGTTGAGGCAGAGCGAATGCGTATAAGAAGAAATAAACGGCAGGCTGAGGAACTATACGAAAAAGCGATTCAAGCTGCTTATGAGAGTGGCTATCAGCAGAATGAAGCAATAGCGTGTGAATTAGCAGCAAAGTTTTACATTGCCGAGGGAAAACAAAGAGTAGCAAAAATATATATGAACGATGCTTTAAAATTGTATAGCCAATGGGGAGCCTCTGCAAAAGTGAAAGAAATTAGACAGCGTTATCCTGAACTATTGGATGATATCTTAACTGATAATGAACAATTGGAAAAAGACGGGGAAAGGGATATAAAAAACGAAATTTTGAGAACCCTTATTACTGATAAGGAAACAGCGAGCAGTTTGGAGCTAAGCATTTTGCAGAAAACAATACGCGATATAAGCGGAGAGTTCAAATCGAATCCCGAGAGTATTTTAGAAGCCGCTATGAAATCTGTTTTCGCTACTAAGGGTTTTTTAATTATAGAAAAGGGAGATGAATTATTCATTGAAGCTGAGATAGACCATCAGAGCAACTCCACCACGGTTCGAAAACCCATTCCCTTAAAACAATGTGATGGCAAACTATCCAAGGGGATTGTCAGATATGTTGCCAACACCCGGGAAACTGTCATAATAAACAATGTCTATCAGCATGGTATCTTTACAAAAGACCCATATCTTGACCGCACCGGAGATGTTTCCATAGCATGTTTGCCGCTGTATCTTGATGGCATACCTGCAGGAGTTTTGTATCTTGAAAACAAGCTTATAGCAAATGTTTTTACCGAAGAGCGTTTAAAATTACTTGAGTTACTTATAGGTCAAACAAGTTATGCCAAGGCATTGGAAGAATTCTTATATTCAATCAAATCCCGAGAAGACATGTCATGCGAAGCTCCCGTTGAAAAGTTGACCGATAGAGAGCTAGAAATACTAAAACTAATTGCTGAAGGGTTAACAAATAATGAAATTGCCAAAAGGCTGCACATATCAAATAATACTGTAAAAACTCATATCAAGAATATATATGAGAAACTCCATGTAAACAGAAGAGTTCAGGTGGTGAAAAGGGCAAAGGAGCTAAACATACTATAGATACACAATCAAATACATTTTTTCAAAGCACACTTCTAAAACTCGGGGTGTGCTTCATTTTATCTTTCACCTCTTCGGGTGATGTTTTTAAAAAAGACTATGTATATTATTATGTATAAAATTGTTTACTCCCCCTGGTGTTTTGATAAATTACTTGAAAAGGGTTGCAAAATGAACTGTGTTCATTTTGCAACCCTTTTCAAGTGCGAAAAAACTTCTGGCTTAATAAAACATCCTTTCCAATAGCCAACGATCGTTTTCTTTCAGCATTTTTACTTCTATAGTTGTCTCTTCCCTGCCAGCAGGTGAATCGTCAACTACGTAAATTGTTATATTTGCACTGTTTTCCTTTATATCAGTTACCTTGTAGCGGTAATTATTCCAGTCAATGTAATATCCCATGCCCGTGTCTTTGCTAATGTCACCATGCAGCCTTCCGTCTTTGTCAACATATCTGCCGCTATTCATCAGTGAGTCAGCTTCACTCTTCAGATAAACTCCTCTAATGTAACTGTCCAGTTCCGAAAAAGTAACAAACCTCTTGTCTTTTACGGGGAACAAGGATTGTTCAGCAGGAATTTCTTCAGGCAATTCTAACGGGAGCATGGAAAGGCCGAATATGTTGTAAAAGATATCTTTGTTGGCTTCTATCAGCCATCCTGCATGAAGGCATACTTCTCTTTCGAGGTCATTAGGTTTTGCGGGCAAGATACCGATAGCCAGTTCAGTCTCATCATACGGAAGTTCAAACGTTGGAATACCTGCGGCGTAAGGAGCTATTGTGTATAGTTGATAGTAAAATATGATACCATTGGGACCGAGCAAGAAATCAGTTTCGGAATAACTCTTCACGTTTTCCCTATAATTATCAAAGTAGATGCCTTCCTTATCTTTTGCTTCTTCAATTTGACTTATGACAAGTTGGTAAACCTTCTCAAGGGCTTCTTCGTCGCTAAGACCAAAAATATCAGAAAGAGTCAGCATCTCACCGGTTCTTACATCAAAGGTTTCGGAGGACCAGTAGCTCATAGGATGCACTCCTCCGGTATATTCATAGCTTATATTTAGAACTGACAGTAGATTATTTTCATTGTAGTAAATGTTTGATTCCCTCTCAAAGAATAAACCAAAAAAGTCGAAGCTGCCTTCCTCTGCAGCCTTTTTTGCATCCAAGGCTGCTTTTTTGCCTTCGGGCACCACATTACTTATAAAATGTTCCAGCTGCCTTTGATAATAGTTGTTTATTTCCTCAATTCCCTCAGTGCCGTCGGGGTTTTCAATATAAGGATATGAAAACCTAAAACTAACCAGATCAGAACCGTCATCATCTTTAACGGTTTCGCTGTATACTTTAAAGGAAATATTTAATGGTAAGGACTCATCGACGGCAGTCGAGGGGTCTTCAGAAGGCGTACCAAGGTTATTCTCAGAAGCTGAATGGTCGGTTGAATTGTTGGAGTTGCTACAGCCCTGCAAGAGAAAAGTAAAAAGGAGCACAGTAATTACTAGTAATAATATCTTAATATCTTTCTTCATATCATAACCCCTCCAGTAATATTCAGTCTTAAAGACAAGAGAACACAAATGACATTACCAAAACCTTCCTATATCGTAATATATTCTGCTTGGATAGTAAAGTAATCCCCCAAATGGATGATTTTCTCGAAAAAACAAGAATTTTGGAGCCGGCACGGAGTCAAAGTTACATTTAGGGGAAAAGGTTGATAGTGAAAAAGAAAGGGGAAAGCATATAAGTTCCCCCTATATTTATTCATGACTACATGGACTTTAGGTACGCATTTTTTGACATAAGCTCAAGAATAACCGGCATATTATCATTTATGACTTTGAAGTTTTCACTCAGCATCTCCTTTATTTTCAGAAGTCCTTCGTAATGGTTGTCGCCACAAGGTTGTAGAGCTTCGGTTGGAATGTTATCGGTTCTCCATACTTCACAGCCATCAAAGGGATTTGCTGTTCCAAGGTATAAATCGTTTTTACTGTCTACAAAGAGGATTCTGCCACCGTAGTTGTGTGGGTTGCCAAGACCATCAAGAAATACAGAACTGAAATTAACACCATCCTCAGATATATACAGGTCAAAACCCCTTGGATATCTAATGGCTGTTAATATTTCAACAACTGCTCTGTAGGCCGCAATTAATATATTTGTTGCAGTTTCACCTATAAGGTTTTCTAAAGCAGCCCTATTTTCCAACAGGGTTGTCAGTATCACTTCCATATTATTGGAATCATCAAAGGTGCTAATCAAGAGTTTATCCTTATATTCCTGAATCTGCCACCCGTATACATTGAAGGGATTGTTAAATCCCGACCCAAGATTCGAAAGACAATCGCTATCCTTATCTATTATCGTGTCAAATAGAATCAAGGGGTTTCCTCCGACTATCGTTTCCCAATTGTCATCTTTATCAATTCTTATCAGGTCAAATCCAAATGGAATTAACCAAGCTAATGGCAGTGGTTTTGTTCCGCTTACATAGAGATGGTTTTTAAACACCCCCATTGCAAGGGTAGAAGTATTTAACGGATTTTCGAATCCATCAACAACAAGGGTCCAGTCATTTAACCGCGGCTCTTCG
>LFSJ01000046.1 GCA_001512695.1 Tepidanaerobacter sp. DTU063
TCGAAATATGTACAAAGTAGAATTGGGGACAGTTATGAGCAGGTTCAAGAATTCCTCCAGCAAGGAAGACTTGTTTTATTTACAGGAACACCCTGTCAAATTAGTGGTCTTAAGTACTATCTAGGCAAAGATTACGATAATCTCCTTTGTCAGGATATTGTATGTCATGGAGTACCGAGTCCAAAAGTGTGGCAGAAATACGTTGCGTATCGCGAAAACCGTGCTGACGCCTCAGCACGGGAAATCTCATTTAGGCGAAAGGATAAAGGTTGGAAGCGATTTTCACTGTCATTTCTATTTACTAATGGTACGGAGCATGTTAAAGACCTTCATCAGGATTCGTACATGCAGGCATTCTTAAAAGATATCTGTTTGCGTCCGTCTTGCTATGCCTGCCAATTCAAAATAGTCAATCGAGACAGTGACATAACCCTTGCAGATTTCTGGGGTATACAAAATGCGCTGCCTGAGATGGATGATGACAGAGGCACTTCTTTTGTCATCATTCATTCGGAAAAAGGTAAACGGCTGTTTGAACGAATTCAACGTTCCCTCGTGGGCCATGAAGTAGACGTTTGGCAGGGAATTCAATATAACTCGGCAATGATACGATCAGCGAAACGGCATACCCACAGAGACGAGTTTTTCGAACAATTAGATCATGAGAGAATTGACATACTGATAGAAAGGCTTTGCCGTGATAAGCTTCCGATACGAATAAAAAGGAGACTGGTAGCAGGTGTTCGGT
>LFSJ01000186.1 GCA_001512695.1 Tepidanaerobacter sp. DTU063
ACCATATGGGCGATCACTGCAGAAGCGATATAAGTGCCCACAAAGACAAAAATGGCTACTAAAACAATCTTGATACCCTGTTTTCTAAAGGCATCTATATCCTTGCCCATGGAAATGCCGGCATATCCCAAAATGGGCGTGGTAAGTGCCAGGAAGTTAACCTGGGATGTCAGCTCTGCCACCTTTTCGCCTAGAGGGAACCAGGGCATTGTGAGCACAATGCCTAGTAGCGAGACATATACTACGGCAGGCAGATTGCCCGGCATTATTTTGGTTATCCACAAACCTCCAATTACTATCAGATAGAGAATGAGCATGCCCGGAAATGCAGTAATGGGATCGATTTTGTAGCCGACAAAATTGCCGACTAAGGTCAGTATGGCAACAATCACCGTAATTACAACAGGGTCTTTTATTGACAGTTTCATCTCTTAGTGACCTCCTCTGCACGGTCTCCTACTAGCTTCCTGTACATCCATTCGCACATGGGTATGGCCATGAAAATTGACAT
>LFSJ01000033.1:0-3159 GCA_001512695.1 Tepidanaerobacter sp. DTU063
CATAGCGGAAACCCTTATAGCTTTCATCAGGGTACAATTCATTAATCAATACATCGGTATAGAAACTCTCCTCTTGTGATTTTTGCATCGGGATAAAATCTCCCATCTTCGCCAATCTCTGCCCAGCCTTTTTCAAGCCACGCCATGATTTTTTCCTGTGCCCAATGTCCTTCTATATCCGTTGGCTGGGCAAAGGAAATACCAGTTTGCAATAAAAACACCATGATAATTGCTAAGGCCACTGAAATCTTCTTAATCTTTGACATTTCAAACCTCCTAGCCTTTATATTTGTAAAAGTAGCGAAAAACTAAAGAAAAGTTTACTGTGTAAAACTTTATTAAAACTATTCACCTCCCCGTTTTTTCTAAAATTACCTTCAGTATCTTTACTTAAATAACTGTCGGACCTACCGCTCTTTTTTCAGCGATAGGTCCAATAACTAAGTTTATACTCGATTTAAAGGATTTATTTGGAACCGTAGATCATGGTGTATATCCTGTACAGGAATACCGCTGCTTCGGCCCTTGAGGTGTTATCTAGGGGATTTATTCTGTTTTCACTGCCAACTATCAATCCTTCTTTCACCAAAGATGCAATGCTGTCAATCGCATATTCTGCTATCAAGGATTTGTCCTCAAACCTGTCTAGGTCGGAATCGCCACCATGAGTTTCGAGTTTCTTTAACATCCTCAAGGCCCTTTCGGCCAGTACCATCAAATCTTGTCTCGTGATGCTCGCATTAGGGCTGAACTTGTTGTTTCCGATACCTTTGGCAATTCCAATCTTTTTAGCAATGCCTAATTCCTTGTAGTAATAAGCTCCTATTTCTATGTCATCGAAGTTTTCGTCAAAGCTTGCCGTAACTCCTAATGTCCTCACCAGCGAGTAGAGGAATTCTGCCCTGCTGATGTCCGTTTGCGGTGCGTATTCCGTCTCCGTCTTTCCTCTTATGATTCCTTTAGATGCCAAAACTTCAATGGCTTTCCTGGCCCAAGGCACTGTATCCAGATCATCAAAGGCCTTTGTTACGTATACAACTGCAAACTGGCTGAAATGGGTGATGCTGAAGATTACAGAAGATGTTTCAGGGTCATACCGCCCTGAAGGAACTTCTATTATATTGCCTTTACTGTCGATGTACCAAACGGTGATGTGTTCTGGGCTTCTTAGTTCTTCTTCCGTCGGTGTATAGGGTATGGCTACGGTCACAGGCACATCGTCATTGCTCCAGGAATATGATTTTCCGTCAACTTTTAGATTAAGCTCTATGACCGGCCTGTCACCGATTCTTTGCTGCAATTCCTGAGAAAGTTTGCTCTTATCTGCCAAGGCAATGCTCATGGAAACGGTTTTTGCTCCGGTTAGTTCTTCCGGCAGCATGTTGCCGGGTAAAGTTATTGATCCTATAGCGGTATTTATATTTATGTTTGCATCTCCTGCAGTTAATGCACCGGGAGGTAGTATCATTTCATAAGCTTTTGCCCCTTCGCTCTTAGTCATGTCTATTTCTAACAGCTTGATTCCCTGTTCATTGGGAACAATTTCATCTATGGCTTCTTTTAATGTTTTCTCATCGATTTGGCCCGATGCCACACCTTTGTTTCTGTCTAATTCGGTAGTTATTGTAATTCTGCTTTCATCAGATGGTTTCGTCTCTGGTTTAGGACTTTCATCTTTCCTACCAGAGCCACCACTTTCGGCATGTTTTACATTAATCTCAACAGTATCGGTAATGTCCGCTATCACTTGTTCTGTATCGGCATCTATAAGGCTGAAGGTGATGGTATAGTTTCCTGCCTTGCTAAAGACCAGTTTCCACTCGGTCGTGGCTTCATATTCTGCGGGTATGTCAAATCCACCTTCCGGACCCCAGTAGCCTTCGTTGACAAAGCTGTGCTCCATACCTTCGCTGTCTTTCGCCTTGAAGGTCACATCTCCAGGACCTTCGGCAGCAAACTTGAATCTGACTCCGTCGTAACCGAAATAACCTTTTTGTTAATCTCTACAACGTTGGAGAATGATATCCGTGTAACGTATATCCGGAGCTTGTGGATTCCTACTGCATCTAATGTTACGGGTACTGTTGTTTCACCATCGATGAATATAAATTCTTCATTTACTACATTTTCACCGTCCAGGTCGCTATCGACCTTCACCCGATAAAAGCCATTTAGCAGCTCGCCATCCTCACCCCTGGCATAATTTATATATAGATTAAATGCCATGCCCGAAAGAGCTCCGATATTCTCAATCTCCACCACAAAGCTCGACTGGGGCGCTTCTTCCTGCCAGTAAAACATGGGATAAGTTTCCCCGTCCCTTATACTCCATACATATTCGAAGTTCCAGTCCTGATAGGTGGAGCGAAGCTTCATTTCTGCGGTAGTCTTCGGCTCCCCTTTGCCGGTATCCGATTGACCGCTGGTCTCTTTGTCATAGTAAGAACTAGTAACCCCTCCGTCGTTTATACCTATCAAGCCACCCTGAACGGTTCCACCGTATACTAGTCCGATGGCGTAACAGTTAGTTACTTGGTCTTTATTGATTCCTACTAAACCTCCCACGGCGATACTTCCAAATACGGTACCTGTTGCATAAGAATCTGTAACTTCATATATGTTATAACCGACCAGACCTCCGACAAAATCTTCTCCCATAACATTACCGCTAGCGTATGACCCTTCTGTAGTACCGTCATTATAGCCTACCAAACCGCCAACATAAGTTTTGGCAAAGACATTTGTGTCAGCGTAACAGTACTCAACCAAGCCGTAATTAAAGCCCACCAAACCACCGACATATGTCTCACCTTCTGTGGTCCCAGAAGCATTGCTGCTCATAACATAGGCATCGTTGAAGCCTACTAAACCGCCGATATTAACCTTTCCTTCCGTGAGCCCTGCAGCATAACAATCTTCAACATAATAACTGTTAAATCCTACCAAACCACCGACATAAGTCTCTCCTTTCACGTTCCCTATAGAATGAGAGTATTCGACCCTGCCGTAATTATTACCCACTAGGCCTCCAACGTGCTTGCTACCGGAAACAGTTCCACTGGCGTAAGATTTTATAATATCGGAAAAACTTGGGTCTCTTACTACATCTTCAGAATTTACACATCCTACAAGCCCTCCAACATTTAGGTCGCCACTCAC
>LFSJ01000033.1:3198-23790 GCA_001512695.1 Tepidanaerobacter sp. DTU063
GGCCCTTTGTCTTCGTACTGTTCAAATTTGCCGTAGGCACTCACACAGTTAAGCTTGGATAGATCTGACAGCCCAGTCTTTATCAGTGCCGTTTTTCCAATCCCAACATCACCGGCAATAACTGTCACCGCAGAATGGCCTTCCAGTCCCTTGTCAAACTGCATTTTCATTGCTTCTATTTCTTCATGCCTTCCCACTACGGTACTTTGCAGTTTCAATTTGGCTAGATATTCTATTTTCTGTATATTCGCACTCTTGTTGCTCATATGCCCTTATCCTTTAAATGGTAATATTGTTTATTTTCTAATAGTCATTAAATATTATACCACATGTTTCCACATTGCTCACTACAAAAAGTGACATATATACAAAAACCGCAGAATGCAATCCTCGGATTAACTGCAAACTGCGGTTTTAACTATCATTGATTTATTTGACCGGGAAGTCAAAATATGTATCTGGATAAGGTTCATTCTCAAGTGTATAGTGCCACCATTCTTCAGGATATACTTTAAATCCAGCTTCTACCATAGCATCCCGTAGGATATTTCGGTTTTTCTCCTGCTCGGGGGTAATTAAATGGGTGCCATGGTTTGAAATATCACCAAAGAAGTCAAAGCCACTGCCCATGTCCAATTCTTTGCCTGAAGATATTTCAACCAAAGTCAAATCTACCGTGCTCCCTCTCGAATGGCCGGATTTTTCAGCTATATAGCCAAGTTCGAACAGAACCGACTTGTCCAAATCGGGATAGTATTTTTCCTTCATTTTAGTATCATCTAAATCTTTCGACCAGCGCACAAAATGGTCAACTGCCCTTTGTGGGCGGTAGGCATCAAATATTTTTATGTAGTACCCCTGTTCTTCAAGTATATCCGCCGCTTTCTTAAGGGCCTCTGCTGCCTCTACGGTAAGAATAGCTTTCGGGGCTTCATATCCATCTATAACCGCACCCACAAAATTATCTTCGCTAAAATAGCGTATCTCAAGCTGTGCAGTAGGAATTACATCGGTTACGTAAACAAACCCATCCGGAAGATTGCCTTGTTCCGAATCAGATTCATTTGATTTAGAGACCTCCGAATTGGAGGCACATGAGGTAACCAAGGCCATTACGACCAAAACAACTGAAAATAGCGTCAGGGCCGATACGCTTTTATTGTTGATTCTTACAGATTTCCACATCGAACATCACTCCTCAATATAAAATAAAAAAGCCCTACAAATCAATTTCTATTATATTCTAAAAAAATACAAAAGCAAGACTCTTTACATACATCTTTCGACTTTTTTCATTTATTGATTTTTAAATCCGTTGGGGCTATTATATTAAAAAGTGCTACTACAGTAGTTTTTTGGGTGTTTCCTTACACCAAAACATTTTTGTGATTTTAAAAAGGCTGTGATGTGTTTTGCTTTTCTTAATCATCGGCGTATTACTATTTATAGCTTCATCACATTTTCCCTATATTACTGAGAGGATATATTCTTCATTTATTTACAAAAAAATCATTCGAAGCTTAAGCCTGATTACAAGTCCGCTTCCTTTTTCATTGGCAGAAATGCTTATCGTGTTGTCAGTAATCATTGCGATAGCCTACATTATCCGATTTGGCACCTGCCTTGCAAAAACGAAAGAGACAAAAAATTTAAAGGTATTATTTCAAAATATAGTGACCCTTGTAGGAATAATTTATCTCACTTTTCAATTGCTCTGGGGGCTGAATTACAATAGATTAATGATAAGTGAAATACTGGATTTGAACACAAGAACGCCTACACAGCAAGAACTGATAGGCCTCTGCGAAGATTTGATTGCAAAGGCAAACCGTTTGAGAAGAGATTTAAACGAGGATGAGAGTAATATAATGAAGCTTCCTTACGGCAAAGACGGCGCCTTAAGAATTGCCTATATGGGATTTGAAAGGGTTTCATCGTTTTATCCCGATTTTGAGGGGAGGTACGGTAGGCCAAAAGGTATAGTGCTTTCAGAATATATGTCATACACCGGAATCACCGGATTCTTCTTCCCTTTTACCGGCGAAGCAAACGTCAATATGCACATACCCGACTCTTCCCTCCCCTTTGTCATAGCCCACGAAATGGCACATCAGTTGGGTTTTGCTCGCGAAGATGAAGCCAATTTTATTGCATATATCGCATGCATTAACCATCCCGACATTTACTTTCAATATTCAGGAACACTTTCAGCTCTAGGCTACTCTATGAGCGCCTTAAGAAAAGTAGATCATGTAAAACACAATGACCTGCTTGCCGCATATAGTGAAGCAGTAAGACGCGATCTGCAATATAATAATAAATTTTGGGCTAGATATTCCGGTCCTATTGAAAGGGCTTCGAACAAAATCAATGATACTTACCTAAAAAGCCAAAACCAAAAAACTGGAGTTAAATCTTATGGTGCGATGGTAGATTTATTGATCGCAGAGCGACGAAAAAACACGAAATAGGCCTACTTAATCAACTCCTGAATTTGGTGTATTCTATCATGTCGCGGCCGGATACTTTAGCTTTATACAGCAATTTATCGGCAAAAGCAATGATTTCCATTGGCGAGCTCTTTAATGAATATCGCACTGTAGTTACTCCAAAACTTGCAGTAACATACTTTGAAACAGGAGATTCAGTATGTTCTATTTTTAGATCGTGAATTCTTTGCCGAATCCTTTCGGCTACTTTCACTGCACCGTAAATGCTGTATCAGGCAGTATACAGGCAAACTCTTCTCCTCCGTAACGGGCCGCCAAATCAACAGACCGGTTTACACACTTCGTCAATACACTGGCTATTTGACGCAAACATTCATCTCCCATGACATGGCCGTGAAAATAGTTTTGCTATAGAACTAGGATTTGCCGATAACAAATCTAAAGGAATACCCTTTTGATTTAAACTTTAAATATTGAGTTGCAATCAAATCCGACACTATCAATACGACTGCTGCTAAAACAACAATTTCTAATACACTTAGGGTATTTTCTATTATCTGACACAGAATTCCATAAATAATCCAATGAGTAACATATATTTGATTCACATTTTTGCTCCAGCGCTGAAGAGTATGAAAACTACAATTCTTTAATGACGTGACGATAAAATATAATAGACTGATCCAAAATAGTGAAAAGATTGTAAGAATTATATTCCCGAAGAGGTCCTGGTGATAGTATTGCTGCAGAAATAAGTCTCCAAAAGCTCCAAATTCAATTCTGTAATCATAGCTGAGTATTACAAGGGGAACTAGTGAAACAGAGCTTACTATAAATATCCTCTTATACATTTCCGTCTTATTTTTGCAATGCATAAGAAAATGACCGAAAATGTATCCGGCTACGGGGAAAAATATCCATGAGAAAAAGGGAAACCATGTTCTATCCCAAGTTCCCCAAAATAGACCAGCAAACGCGTCAAGTCCGAGATTTCCTGTAGATTTTTCACCTAAAATTGCACCAAATGTGCTAAAAACAAACACGCAGGAAACGATCTGCCATATTTCAAATTTAAGTTTTATAACTAAAGCGAAAAACAAAAAAGTAAGACCGGCAAACTGTAAAATATCAACACCCAGAAACTCAAGAAAACCGTCTATTAGTATTTCTTCATCACCTTTTATAAGGTAAGCAACATACGAGGGAATTAAATCGCGGCTTAAAGCTAGTGCATAAGCGAGAATTAATGTCATTATACCCCTGTTAAATAAAAAGGCAGCAGAAGTTCTCTTTGAATAGACAATACCTACACCCAATAGTAACATAAATACAGGTGCTGCAGGTGGAGAACCGAGAAATCTAATTATGTGAGTAGAGGCAGTATTTGGAAAAGGATGCTCCATAAAAAGCTCAAATGAATGTATCAGCACCATAAAAACAATAGCAAGACCTCTTGCTACATCCAGCTCCAACTGCCTGCCGAGATTAACCTTTTGAGGAGAAAAAATACTCTCCATAAATCCGCCCCCCATATATTTAATTTAATTTTATTATTCTTATTATTTCATCTCGTCTCTATTTTTTCAATAAGTAAGCGAAAAAAATGTCAAATATTATAAATAGATGTCAAATTCTAGCTATTAGGCATACTTTCCCTTACAAATCTAGACATACATACCCCTTTCTCTTGGAAATCTATTGAAATTATCTAAAAAAACCTATAAAATCTAGGTAATAAGAATAATCTGCGAGGAGGGTCTTTATGTCAATAGAATGGACTCCAGATTTGTCAGTAGGTGTCAAACATATCGATGATCAACACAAAATATGGTTTCAAAAGGCTAATGAGCTGTTTGAAGCCGGGAGACAACAGAGAGCAAAAGAATACGTCAATACAATGATCGATTTCTTAGATGAATACACAAAACAACACTTTAGGGATGAAGAAGCCTACATGGAGAAAATTGGCTATCCTGAAATTGATGCTCAAAAGAAAGCACATGCGAGTTTTATCAAGGATCTTGCCAAATTAAAGGAAGACTTTAATAAGTCTGGCGGCAATATACTGGTCATTATCAATGCAAATAAAATAGTCATAGATTGGCTTTCTAATCACATCAGAAAAATGGACAAGAAAATAGGAGAGTATGTTAGAAGTCTCGATCAATAATTCGTTAAAAATGGCTGTCCTACAGGGTGGCCATTTTTTAATGTTGATCGGCATGGCTCCACCAATGTATTGACAGAATTTTAGGAAGTTGATACTATAACATTGGTAATTTGTGTAATATTCAAAGTTTAATTAAAGGGGGATGAGAAGGTGAAAAACTATGAAGCATATAAAATGACGGCGAATCAATTTATCAATGGTAAATATAACAAGGTAATTTTATCCATTGGTTCCTGCGAGGCCCACGGGTACCACTTGCCGCTAGGAACTGATACACTGGTGGCCTACAAGCTGGCTTGCGAAGTGGCCGAACATTATGATGACATACTGGCACTCCCTCCAATTCCCATTGGGTATAGTGGCCATTACGATAACTTTCCCTTTACATTGACATTTAGTTATGATACGACAATTAGAGTGTTATATGACGTGATAGCATCCGTTCTAAGAAATGGCATAAAAAGAATCATAATCATAAATGGCCACGACGGAAATATAGCTCCTATTGAAATAGCTAGCCGCCAGATAAAAGAAAAATATCCGGATGCCAGAATAATTGCTCTACCGCAGTGGTGGGTAACTGCAGGAGAACTACTGCCAAAAGACACCTTTGAGGTTTGGGATGGCTTGGGCCATGCGGGCGAAGGCGAGACCTCAATCATGTACTATTATTATCCCCAGTGGTGCGAACCCGAGCTTGCCAAATCAGTAGTTCCCGATAATCTGCCTCCATATGTAGATGTAAAGTGGGATTTTGCAGAGATTACCGACACCGGCCAAACGGGAGATGCTACCAAAGCCTCTGCTGAAAAAGGCAAAAAGATGCACGATGTATTGGTTAAGTGCTTGATAGATGCCATTGATTATCTAAATGAAAGAGACTGGAATTACAATACAACAGGCCATGCAAAAGCTAAATTAGATTGAGTAATAAAAATCCTCTGATGAAAACTCATCATCAGAGGATTTTTATTGTTTTCTTACCTCATCTTCTAAAGGCGTGATAAAAATCATTATTTACCGGGCAGTTCCCACATTCACTTTTTAACCATCGGTACCAATGTTACACACTTTGCATCAAAGTTAAGACAAATAGCGACCTGCTGTGAAAAATTTTTTACATGCTTCGATAAAAAAATTATTGATTCGACTATACTAATATAGTATAATTCGTCCTAATTAATGGAAATTGTGAGACAAACAAAAGCAAATGCCAAATTAAGATATCGGAAGCGAGGAGTAACTTATGAAAAGTCTTAAATCAAAAATCGTGCTTCTTTTTGTACCACTGTTCATAGTTGCATTTTTAGGCCTGACTGTTGTACTGTATAACATTTCGGCTACAACTATCGAAGCAGAAGCGATGAATTCAATGAAAAATGTTGAAAATACCAGGGAGCAAAAATCGTAAAAAGCCGCTTAAATGCCGAATTGGCTTCCCTAGAGAGTTTAGCTGCAATGCCAGCAATATATGACACAAGCATACCAATAGAAGAAAAATTGTCGATACTTAAAAAAGAAGTTGAACACAAAGGACATATCAGGATGGGCATAGCAGATGCCAGCGGAACCATGATGTCTACCGAAGATACATCAATAGATGTCAGTGATAGAGCCTATTATATTAAGTCAATGAACGGTGAAAATGCAGTATCAGATCCAATCATAAGCAAACACGATGGCTCGGTTATACTATGCTTTGGAGTTCCAATAAAAGAAAACGGTCAAATCGTGGCATCCATGATAGCTGTCAGAGAAGGTACCACGTTAAGTGATGTTGTTGACGATATCAACTTTGGGCAGTCCGGCAAAGCATTTGTCATCAATAAAGACGGTACCACAATAGCTCATTATGACGAGGAGCAAGTTATAAACATGTTTAATGCCATAGAGAGCTCCAAAGAAGATCTGTCCTATGCGTCTCTTGCCCAGTTGAAAAAGCAGATGCTGGAAGGCCATAAGGGAAGCAGCCGTTATACATATAATGGAGTTACTAACATCGTTGGTTTCGCACCCATTGAGGGATTGGATTGGTATTTAGCCGTAAGTGCGCCAGAAGATGAAGTGTTGGCAAGCCTAGGCAAAATACAGGCTTATATGCCTCTTGTTTTTATGGTTTTTGTCCTTGGCGGTATTGCTCTTTCCTATTTCATCGCAACTAGCATATCCAAACCGATTGTGCAAGCTTCTAAACTTCTTGGCATAGCGGCAGAAGGAGATTTTACCCAGACAATATCCTCAAAAGACTTAAAACGAAAAGACGAGATTGGACAGTTGCAAAGATCCATAGAAACATTACAAAGGTCCATGAAGGAAATTGTAAACGGCGTCGTCGCGGAAGCCGGCTATCTTTCAGAAAATGTCGATATCACAACCAGAAACATGGAAGATCTTAATGTGCAAATCGAGGATGTTTCAACCACAACGGAAGAACTATCAGCCAACATGGAAGAAACGGCAGCATCCACCCAGGAAATGAACGCCACAGTTGAAGAAATCGGAGCCGCCATCGATTCCCTAGCGATGAAAGCCCAGGATGGTGCAAAAGTTGCTGTTGAGATAAGCGAAAGGGCCAATAATCTCAAGTTACATGCCGTAGAGTCCCAGAAGAGTGCTACCGAAATTTACGCAAATACCTATGAAAAACTGATAAACGCTATCGAAAAATCAAAGGCAGTCGAACAGATCAATGTACTATCGGATACCATTTTGGATATTGCCGCCAAGACCAATCTATTAGCTCTCAACGCGGCCATAGAGGCAGCCAGGGCCGGTGAAGCGGGCAAAGGTTTTGCTGTGGTAGCAGATGAAATCAGGGCTCTGGCTGAGGATTCAAAAACTGCTGTCAATGAGATACAGAAAGTTACCAAAGAAGTAGTTTTGTCGGTGGAAGATCTGTCTCAGAACTCACAGGGAATTCTTAACTTCATTGATAAAACTGTAATCAGCGATTATGCTTCAATGGTGAATATAAGCGATCAGTACAACAATGACGCCGAACTTGTAAACAATATGGTAACTGATTTTAGTGCTACTGCCGAAGAATTGTTGGCTTCAGCTCAGAATATGAATAGAGCTATAGATGAGATTACATCGGCAAACAATGAAAACGCAGTCGGAACATCCAAGATAGCAGAGAAAACATCGGTTGTTATTGAAAATGCAGAAGAAGTAATCAAGTATTGCATGATTACCAAGCAAAGTTCACAAAAACTGATCGAATTGGTATCTAAGTTTAAAGTATAACTGCATAGGAAAAGAACAGGGGTTTCCCGATATTGTCAGCTCCCACTAAATAGCCTGGAGAAAATCTCAATATCCGAAAACCCCTTTTTATCCTTGCTTTATTAAAAACATAATTGCATCGTCTTCATCAAGTGGTTTGCTGATCAGATATCCCTGGATCATGTCACAATTATAATCCTTTAAATACTTTAGCTGGCCTTCATGTTCGACTCCTTCAGCAATTGTGCTGTGTCCAAGTTTATGGGCAATCGAAATGATGTCGCTGGTTATTGCTTTCTTATGGTCTGTATACAACAATTTATCAATAAAAAACTGGTCTATTTTCATGCAATCAACTCTTAAGCCCTTTTCTCTGGCAAGAGATGAATAGCCTTTCCCAAAGTCATCTATTGCTATGTAAAGACCTGCGTCCCGTAGTTTCATAATAATTTTATTTATGTAATCATAATCGGAAGCAAAAACCGATTCAGTGATCTCTATACAAATGTTCTTCGGATTAACCTCCATCTCCTTTATTAACTCAAACAGGTTACTTGTAAAATCAGGATTCAACAACTGAATGGCAGAAACGTTTAAAGATATGCTGATCTTATCATATCCAAGCTTTTTGAGCCTGTTTAAAAAGCGAAATGCTTTTACAATTACTTTTTCACCAATTGGAAGAATAAGCTTTGTTTTCTCTGCAATCGGTATGAATTCCAGGGGTGGGACAAGTCCGAGCTTTTCCGTCCTCAATCTGGCCAGTGCTTCAAAAGCGATAACTGAACTTGTTTTTAAATCCACAATCGGTTGATATTGCAAAAATATGTCGTTATTTGTATCTTCGTCAGCTGCTATAGCGCTTAAAGCTTTAATAATTTCCCTTTCACGTTCAACTACAGCTTCCAGCTCTTCATCATAAAAACATATTTCAAAGTCTCTACCAAAAACGCTTACAGACTTCTCCGAGGCAATGAGAAGCCTACTTAAAAGCAAATCAACTTCGAAATCATTTTGGTCCTGCTCAATTTCTACAATCCCTATCCCGCCACCTATTCTTTCGGTTACAAATATGGACCTCAACGTATCTACAATAAGGTTACTGAAATCAACAAGTTCGTCTTTGTCTTTATAGTCGAGGACATAGAAAACAAAGCGATTCTCTCTTGGGTAGAACAAGATACGATTAGCGGTACAATACCGGTTAAGAGCCTCAGCTGTCTTTTTTATCAGATTCTGTGAGTACTGGTATCCGTAATTTGCTGTTAACAATTGAATCATGCTTAAGTCAATACCTATGAGCGCTTTTTTCGACTTTTTCCTTAGCTTGGCATCCTTTTGAAGTAAAGACACCAAATACTCGCGATCGTAAAGTCCAGTCCATCTATCGTGTTCATAATTGTACTTTAAGGCATCTTCGATCGCTTTTCGATCCGATATATCAAGAATTATTCCTTCCAGTGCTTCAACTTCGCCATCATCGTTGTATATGCCTTGACCCATCTCAAGAACCCACTTCTTCTCACCCGTGGCAGTTATAATCTCATACTCATATTTAAAGGGCTGTCTTGCCGCAAGGACTCGCTTCCATTCATTCCACAATGCTTCGCGGTATTCCGGAGAAATAATTTCATTAAAGGAAAGGTCTCTATTGTATAGCAAGCTTTCCGGTGGATAACCTGTCAGGTTATAACAACTCTTAGATACATATTGCATTGTCCAGTCGCAATCGTAGTTACACCTGTATGCAAGGCCCGGAAGGTGGGAAAGTAAAACCGATTTGCTTCGCTCACTCTCGTTTAGCGCTTTTTCCATCTCCTTGCGCTCGGTGATGTCCTGGACCTGGCAGATATGGCTCATCTGCTCATCATTCGGTAGTTCAAGCTGAGCCACTGTCATATTTACCCAAACGATCGAAGCATCAGGTTTAATGAACCGTTTATCCATTGAGTACATCTTGATTTCGTCGGATTTGAGCTTCTTAAAATTTTTCATGTCTTCATCCAAATCATCCGGATGAGTTATCTTTGCCCAGCCTAATCGAATGAGCTCTTTTTTTGTCCTTCCAGTAATTTGTTCGAACTTTGAATTGATTATTACATTGGAATTATCACCGGGCTCCGGATCAGAACTATACGAAATTGCAATGCCGATAGGGGCTTGTTCAAACAGCATGTCAAAAGTTATTGTCTTTTCATCCAACTGCCGCCTCAAAGCTTCCTCTGCACGCAATAGTGCAACATGGACCTCAATTCTTGCCCGTAGGGAAGCCATTTGAATAGGTTTTCGAATGTAGTCTACAGCCCCAAGCTTCAAGCCCTTGATTTCATTGTCCAACTCATCATAGTTAGTCAAAATTATAGTGCGCAGCTGCTTATACCGTTCCTTTTCTTTTAGATACTCTAGAACTTGAAAGCCGTCCATTTTAGGCATTTTTAGATCCAGTATGAGCAAATTGATCCCGTCATGCTCCTCTAGCATGCGAATGGCTTCAACGCCGTCGGAAGCTGTGAAAATGATATAATCGCTCAGCATATTTTTAATGATAAACCTGTCAGTTGCCGAGTCATCAACTACCAATATCTTAACTTTCATAGCAAATCCACCTTCTTAAAAACACATTTATTCTCGCATTAACACAAGTTTATTTAAGTTCCTCAAACAGTTTTCCGAGTAATTTCAAAAAGCTCTCCTTAAGCGGCTCTATTTCTTCTTCATTTTCTTCTTCCAAGGCTTTCTGTAATGATGAAGCTACATGCTGGAGTGGTCTGGCACCAATGCTTCCGGAACTGCTCTTTATTTTATGCACGATTTGTGCAGCATCGGCATATCATTTTTTCCCGAACCGCCGTTTCAAGCCTGTCCAAGGTATCCAGATTTTCTTCACGGAATTCTTTCAATACTAGGTGATAGAGTTCTTCGTTATCTCCCATATTTTTTATGCCCAAATGCCGGTCAATAACCTCAGTATCCTCATCAACTTCAGCTTCTTTTTCTAGAATAATACTTTTGATGGTTTGAATAAAGTTATCTGGGTCAAAGGGCTTGCTGATATAATGGAAGATACCGCTTTGCTCACATTTTTCGCGAACACCTAATATGACATCTGCTGTCATTGCAACTATAGGGACTTTGGCTGAAAGCTCCCGGATTTTTTCCGATGCCTCATAACCGTTCATGACAGGCATGTGAAGGTCCATTAATATCAAATCAATGTTGTCTCTATGCTCTTTATACAGCTGCACAGCTTCCTTTCCATCGTTGGCAATAATAGAAGCTATCCCTACTTGCTCCAAGAGTGACTTTACGATCAGCTGGTTAGTTTTATTATCCTCCGCCAACAATACAAGATGCTGATCTTCAAGTTTGGTCAGAGCTACTTCTCTCTCTACTCTAGGCTGTGACCCGGAAACCGCCTTTAGGTTGAAAATGTCCAGAATCCCGTTGAGCAAAATGGAGGGGATTATCGGCTTGCTGATGCCCATATCAATACCATAGTCGTTGAGTCTATCGAGAAGGTCTTCCCGCATCATCGGTAAAAGCATTATGAGTTTCGGAATTTTAATTATCCTTCTATTGTTGCGTATTTTCTCCACAAATTTGAAACCGCCTTCTGCAGGGGTATCGTAATCGATAATAAACAAATCCAAGGGCTTGGCAAATTTTCCGTCTGCTACTTCGAGCATGCTTTGGGCACTCGCTTCCGAACTTGTAATCTCACAGTGCATTCCATAGCTGCTCAAGTAGCTTTCAATCAGATTCATGTTTGCACCTGATTTCTCCAACACCAGCGTTCTGAGATCTTTGAAGTGTTTGGCTGATAATTTTTTTACATAGACTTCTTCCTTCTTTTTATCGACATCCAATGACAGTTGAATAATGAAGGTAGTGCCTTCTCCGGGGCTACTAAACACCTTTATTTCTCCGCCCATCATATCTACAAGGTTCTTCACTATTGACAAGCCTAAACCCGAACCACCAAAACGGCGATTGATACTGATGTCACCCTGCTCAAATGGTGAAAAAAGCTTTTTCACCTGTTCCTTTGTCATCCCTATTCCGGTGTCCTTAACGGTAAAAGCAATGTGATACCTATCATCCTCTTTAGCTATCAGTCTTACATCGAATGACACTTCGCCCTCATCGGTGAATTTGACTGCATTGTTCAGAACGTTGAGCAGTACCTGCTGAATCCTTTTGGAATCACCGATAAACCAATTTGGAAGAAGAGGGTCTTTTGACAGTCGAAAACCGATCTCCTTTTCATTGATTTTATATGAAACAATATTGACGATATCCTGAATCACATAATCCAAACTGAAAGAGCTGAGCTCAAGCCGCACTTTCCCAGCTTCTATTTTAGAGAAATCAAGTATATCGTTTATTATGCTCAGCATGTTATTTGATGCTTGAGTGATCCTGTCGATGTACATACTTTGCGTTAAACTAAGCTCGGTCTTTTTCAACAGGTATGCCATACCCGTTATAGCGTTAAGAGGGGTTCTTATCTCGTGGGACATCCTTGCCAAGAAACTCGATTTGAATTCATTTGCCTTTTCGGCATCTAACTTTGCTTTTTCCAGATCAAGCTGGATCTCTTTTCTTCTCCGAATCTCCTTTTGCAGTCTCACAATCCAAAAAAATGATACGGACAAAACAATTGTGATTACGGCACCCAGGATGTACAAAACGCGATAAATACGGCTGTAGTCCATCTGAGTTTCCAATTCCACCCACTTGTTGTGGATGGCAAGTTTTTCGGCCTCGGAAATTGAATCCAAGGTTTTATTAAAGATGCTTATAAGTTCAGGCCAGTCTTTCCGAGCAGCAAAATATAGGGCTTGTTGTTTTTCGGCTTCAAAAGATATGAATCTGAGATTTGTCAAACCCGTTGAACGTATTAGGTAATTTGTTGTTGCCAGGTTCCCGATAAAAGCTTTTTCTTCTCCAGTTGCTACTGCAGTAAGCGCAGCTTCGACGGAGTCATAGAGGCTTAGGTTTATACCGGGATATGACAGCAGGTAGCTGTGGTGCGAACTGTTGCGCTGCACAGCTACGGCAAAGCCTTTTAAATCCTCTATGCTCGATATATCGGTATCCGTATCGCGGGTGACGATCACTCTCTTGTAGTAGTAATAGGGTTCAGAAAAGAGAAAGTGTTTTTCCCGCTCTTCTGTTTTACCGATCGCAGGCAGTGCGTCGATATGGCCTGCAAGGGCCATATCATAAGCTTCTGGCCAGCTCAAGCCCTTTACAATTTCAAATTGCAAACCTGTCTTTTCGTTAATTAAGGCGAGATAGTCAGCTGCAATTCCCCTGTACTCGCTGTCTTCATCGATAAACTCAAATGGCACAAAGTTCGGGTCGATGCCAAGGCGAATTACCGAATCTTTTTCCATAAAGTTCAGCTCATCTTCTGTCCAACTTATACTACTTTCGTCACCATAGCAAGGACCTGTAATTGTGGTTAACAGGACGATAGCTATAATGTTGAATATATCAGGACATGACTTATTTTCGAGGCTATGATAGAGGAATGTCGAAAACTGAAACACGACGGGTCAAATTGGAATACTTTGCGAAAGGCCTTTAATAATCTCTTTTGATCGACGGTCATAGCATGACCCCATCTCTAGACTAAACTCGAATGGAATAATCTAGAAGTATTATGTCACATTTTGTCATAATTGTCAATTAAGTATTATTTGTGTGATTTTGTAATTATTTTTGTACATCAAGACATAGAATACATGGGACTATAAAAATACAGGGTTTTCGGAAACAGCCAAAAAGCAATTCTGCAGCAAGTCTCGAAAACCCTGTATATTATTTGTTTAGGAAAGCTCTAAGTCAATATCCAATAAAATAGGCGCGTGGTCTTGTCTTGGACCGGAATCAACGATTTCAGAACGTATGACCTTATCTGCAATCCTATCGCTCACTAAAAAATAATCGATTCTCCAGCCGGAATTATTTATTTTACTCGTCCTTGCACGCTGCGACCACCAGGAATAAACACCGGTGACATCCCCGTGTATATAACGAAATGTGTCTGTAAAACCTCTTGCAAGAAGATTGGTAAAACCTTCACGCTCTTCATCGGTAAAGCCGGCTGTATTGCGGTTGTTATCGGGATGGGCCAAGTCAATTTCTCTATGGGCGACATTGAAATCGCCGGTAGCTATAACGTATTTTTCTTGATCCAGGTTTTCCAGATAGTCGGCATACTTAATGTCCCAAATTTGCCGATCACTCAAGCGGCTTAAGTTTTCCCCTGCGTTGGGGGTGTATACCTGTGTTATATAGAAATCATTAAACTCTAAGGTGATAATCCTGCCTTCATAATCCATGGTGCCAGGCGCACCGATTTTAGGAAAACTTACTTTCGGTTGTAAACCATGCTTATATAAGAACATGGTGCCGGCATAACCCTTTAGCGCAGGTTCTGCCGAACAGTTCCACACAATCTCATATTCAGGATATATATCTTTTAATATTTCCAACTGCTTTTTATTGGGGCCATTGCTCGGTAACTTTGTCTCCTGCAAGGCAATAATATCCGGATTACTTTCAGCAATGGTATCCAATACTTTGCGACTCAATAATGCCCTTGCCGAAGCACCTGTCAATGCAGCATTTAACGAATCAATATTCCATGAAATAACCCTCAAAGTTTCTCCTCCCCTGAGAAATTGATATGTATTAAATAATGTGTTATTTTACTACCTTTTCCTTCATCTTTTCTACAAGCTCAAGTACTTTTGTTTCAAGCTTGGCTAGGTCTTCTTCTTTTGGCGCCCCTTCAAATTCAACGGACTCTATAAAGTCCCAATTCATCTTATTTCTCTCAATTATTTCTTTTAGCTCCTTCTCTGCACCACCCGACCATCCGTATGAGCCAAACCTAAATGCGAGTTTTCCGGTAATCCTCTTTCTTCCTATCTCATCTAAAGCTGCTGCCACCGGCGGAAAAAGCTTGTACTCATACGTAGGAGCAGCAATGATAACCCCCGCAGACTTAAAAACGGTTGCCACCATTTCACTGTCACTTTCCTGCGGCATTTCAATCTTGTTGTACTTAATGCCTTCTCTTTGAAGTATACCTTCAACGTAATCAACGGCTTTTGCAGTCATTCCGTACATGGAGCCCCAAAGTATAGTAACTTCGTTTTTCCCTGCTCCTTCTGCGTATTGGGAAAACCTGGAGTAGTCATCAATGATCTTTTGAGGATTTGTTCTGTAAACGGGGCCGTGGCCAGGCGCAATAGTTTTTACGTCGAGGGACTTTGCTTTTTCAATCGCCTTTCTTATGCTAGGTGTAAAAGTCGTCATAACATTGGAATAATACCTTATTCCTTCGAATTCAAAGAAGTCTATTTCTTCAGCTGTCAGTTCATCATCAAAGCAGTGAACTCCCATCCTGCCGAACGCCCCAAACATATCGCAGGAGAAGAGTGTTTTTGTGTCCCTCTCATAAGTGTACATGGTGTCCGGCCAGTGAACGTTTGGCACCGGATGAAAACTCAGCACCTTGCCATTTCCAAGGTCCAGGGTATCCCCTTCCTTGACAATCCTTACATTGCAATCGCCGTAAAAGGAGGCCACCAACTTTGCAGCTTTATCGGTACATATTATTGTGAAATCATCCTTAATCTTCCTGAAGTTTGATATCCAGCCTGAGTGGTCCGGTTCCATGTGATTGACTATCAAATAATCGACACTTTTGGGATCGACATCTATTTCTCCTAAGTTTTTATAAAGGGTTTCGGGTACCCCATCCCAACCAATTACTCCGTCAATTATTGCAGTCTTTTCTCCCTGTACTATATAGGAGTTTAGAGTTACTCCGTTTGCAATCTCCCAAATACCTTCAAACAGTATGTCCTCAACATTCATAGTGAGCATATGTATACCGTCTGCAATTTTAAATTTCCTCATACCCCTTCCTCCTTAAAACCAATTATTAAATATTCACGGTAAAAATACTTTGCTTTGTTGTAAATGGCGCAGCTTGAAAAAATGCTTGAACTATAAACATATTAACACATTTAGACAAATTTGTTTAGGTTATTCTTTTACTATTGACATTTTTTGCCCTGGCATCATGGTCTTTATTTTAATTTCGCTGTACTTTGAAATGAAGCCATGTACCTTTAAGAAAGCTTTGCTTGTATCAGAAGCGGGAACTTGTTATAATAATATTAAAAATATAGAGGCAACTATCGATGCCTGGGAGGGTGGTTTAATGTCTTGTTACTATATTATCGGCGTTAGGATGGAAAACAGGATCGACAATGCACTGAAATTCCAGGAAACCCTTACACAAAATGGGTGCAAGATCAAAGCACGTTTGGGATTGCATGAAGTGAGTGAAGATGTATGTGCAAATGACGGAATTATCATATTGCAGCCATGCGGCAATAAGGAGGATGTTGAGGCTTTAGTCGAAGAACTCAACAAATTGGAGGGCGTAACGGCTAAGTACATAGATTTAAACTAAAAGGAATGTCCAAAAATGTTTCAAGCTCCACAGACTGATATGGTAACTGCCTGTGGAGCTTAAGTTCTTTTAGTTATTCTATGTCGAGAGCAGCTTTCCAGTCGGTTTCCTTGAAGCCTACTAAAACAAAGTCATCTCCAATGAGAATAGGCCGCTTGACAAGCATACCATCTGATGCCAATAGATTATACTGCTCATCATCGCTCATGGTGGGGAGCTTGTCCTTTAGCTTAAGTTGCCTATAAAGCTGTCCGCTGGTATTGAAGAATTTTTTCAGTGGCAGACCGCTCATTTTATGCCAATCCTTTAATTCCTCGATTGTGGGATTGTTTTCCTTGATATGCCTTTCATCAAAAGCTACGCCATTTTCCAGCAGCCACTTTTTAGCCTTCTGGCAGGTAGTGCACCTCGGGTAACATACAAATAACATAATGCACCTCCATTCTCCCTTGTTTTACATAATAATAACATAGCTTCGTCAATTCTTCTAATCTCTTTCCATCGATATAAACCTTGTCACAACTTACATTAAATACCCGCCCAATTTCCTGTGTCATCTGCTCATCTAGAAATACACAATCCGTATATTAGGCTATGACCATCGAACACGAACTTTTTGCCGCAGGCTACTGAGCCGCTAACCTTCCTCAATATATAATGCGCGGTAGATTATTGGAGATATAACCGTCATCCAAATCCCCATTAAAGCATATCTTAAAAAATCGCTATATATGGTCAGGGGGAGTAGTTTCTTTACGTATACCTTTATTAGAATAAGGCCTAAGAATCCTATTACAAGCTTGAGAATTTGCTTCCACCATACTGCTTTTGTTACAAAACTAAAGTACTTATCATCAATAATATAGCCAATCCATAGTGTAAGCAGTGTGCCAACAACTTTGTAGTAAGTAGCGGTTTGGAAAAACAACATAAGAATAATCATTGGTATTACAAAGACTCCAAGCAGCATGGGATTACCCCTATCCTTAGACCAATCGAATATCTTAATTGCAATCATTGTCCACAATATCCCAATAATCAATCCTCCGATAACATCGCTCGGCCAATGAACTCCCAAATACATCCTTGAAAAACCAACTAAAAGTATCCCTAATGCCCCTATGAAATAAAGCCATTTTTTCTTAAACTCTATCATCAATGTCGCAAATAATGAGCTTGATTGTTGAGTGTGTCCGCTTGGAAATGAATAACCTTCTGCAGTTTCTACTCTAATTGATTTGATTCCCTCGTATCCTATAGGTCTTGGTAACTTGACAATTTCTTTTATTATGGTATTGATAGCAGCACTAGTAAGACAAATAAATGCAAGTTTATATCCAAAGCTCTTATTGAAACACCAAAAAAAAATAGCGAAAAGAATAATGAAGAACCATTCCTCTCCTAACATGGTTATAATTTCAAAAAACGAATCTAGGGTTTCGTTTGAAAAGGATTGAACATACTTGAGTATTCCTAACATCGTATCCATAAGGATCCTCCTCTATTTAGCTCTCACTTGTAACGGCCATATAATTCACGCTACGCTTTTGTCTTTCCATGACATCACACAACAGTCCCAACATGGCTCAGCTTGATGCAAGGGCAGCTAGTTATGTTTTTAGTACCATTGCAGATTTGAGCAGTTCTTTGGTATACTCGTGCTGAGGTCTGTAAAGCAATTCCTTAGCCTCTTTCATCTCTACAATTTCACCTCGATATATAACACAAACCCTATTACACATCTGAAAGATAACATTTAAATCATGGGAAATAAATATATAGGTTAAATTGTGCTTTTTCTGTAATTCTTTTAGCAAGTGGAGTATTTGTGCCTGAATGGTAACATCCAACGATGATACCGGTTCGTCCAGGATGACCAGTTTAGGTTTCACAATAAGGGCCGCTGCGATGGCCGCTCTTTGTCTCTGGCCTCCGCTTAATTGAAAGGGATACCGCTCCAAATACTCAGAAGTCAAGCCAACCTGCTGTATCATTTCATTGACTCTTGCAATCCGTTCTTTTTTGCTTAAATTTGTTTGAAGTTTCAGGGGTTCTTCCAGAATCCACCCGATTTTTTTTGTTGGGTTAAGGCTTCCGAAGGGATCCTGAAATACCATCTGTGGCTTGGACATAGATACTAGTCTACTTTTAGCATCATCATTATTGATATTTATTACCCCTTCAATTTCCTTGTTCAGGCCCACAATCGCTTTTGCCAGCGTGGACTTTCCGCTTCCACTTTCCCCGACGATACCGAGAGTTTCTCCCTGCTTTACCGAAATAGTCACATCTTTTATTACCTGTTTTCTGCCCTTTTTGCCAAAAAGACCGACGGCTTTTTCGGAATAGTATACATTGAGCTTCTCAATTGTGAGTATTTCTTTTTGCTCTTCGTTATGAGTATTATATGAAGTCTCTTTGACTTCTCCATTGGATTTTGAAAACAGCACGGGCGCTGACGCCACCAGTTGCCTGGTGTACTTGGTTTTAGGATGAATAAATAATTCTTTTGCCATTCCGGACTCTACAATCCTGCCGTCCTTCATTACGATTGCCCTATCGCAAATGCTTTGGATTACTTTCAAATCATGGGAAATTAAGACCATACTCGTTCCGTATTTATCATTCATCTTTTTCAGCAGTTGGAGTATTTTGCCCTGTGTTGTGACATCCAGTGCCGTTGTAGGTTCATCCGCAATGACAAGTTTCGGGCCGGCAATCATTGCCATTGCTATCATCGCTCTCTGGCGCATACCCCCGGATAACTGGTGGGGATATCTATTATAAATCTCGAGTGCTTCTGTTAATCCGACCTCCATTAATGCTTCTAAGGTTAACGCCCTATACTCTTCTCTAGTATGCTTTGAATGAAGTCTTATCATTTCCTCTACCTGGGCACCTATGGTAAGAAGCGGATTAAAGGATGTCATAGAATCCTGGAATACCATTGATATTTCGCCACCTCTAAGTCGGCGAAGTTCCTTTTCTTCCATAGTCAAGAGATTTTTTCCGAGAAAATGTATTCTTCCACTTAAGATTATTGCAGATGTAGGAAGCAGGCCCATGACAGCCAGACCAGTCACAGTTTTTCCTGAACCCGATTCACCTACTATACCAAGAATTTCACCTTTCTTTACCTCCAAGGATATATGATCCACCACCGTATTGATTTTTCGACGCACTGCAAATCCGATAGTGAGACCTTCTATGCTCAAAAGTGTATCAGCCTTGCTCATTCTCCAAACCTCCGCTGATGAGGCTGAAGCCGAGAACTGTCAGTGTGATCATTAAGCCAGGCGCTATTGCATACCATGGCGAATCCAGCAGATAACTTTGGGCTTCTGCCAGCATGCGTCCAAGACTAGCCTCGGGTGGCTGAACGCCCAGACCTAGAAAACTAAGTCCTGCTTCGGCTAGTACAGCATTGTTAAATCCAATTAGCAGGGCGGGAATTAATACCCTCTTTGTATTCGGCAATATATGAACAAACATAATGCGTAAACTTCCAGCCCCCATTAATTCTGCATTTTTAACAAAATCTCTTTCCTTAAGAACAACAAACTCACTTCTTACCACTCTAGCATAACTAGGAATGAATAAGACTCCCAGGGCAAAGATAATATTATAGCTTCCCGGCCCAAATATGCTAACAAACACTAACGCCAATAAAATACTTGGAAAAGAGGTCAAAACATCGTTCAACCTCATTATTACCTCATCAAGCCATCCCCCGAAATAGCCTGTAAAAGCACCAACTATGGTTCCAAGGGACGCACCAATAAATACGATTGCGACGGCTATGATATATGTGGTTCCGGCTCCTTTCATGACCCGACTAAGGATATCCCTTCCGAAATTATCGGTGCCAAGCAGGTGCCTAAGGCTTGGTGGACTGTTTTTCAATGCAACATTCATTTTATTAGGGTCATATGGGGTATAAAAAAAACCAATCAAAACAATCAAAAGTACGAGGGATGTAATCGACAGACCTAATACATAATTAAAACTGTATGTATTTCCATTAGGTTTAATCATTTCCACCACCAGCATCGGCTTAAGTCTAATCCCTTTTTACCCTTGGATCAATCCATTGATAGATAAGATCAACAAGAAAATTAATGATGATTACTACTGATGCAATATACAGCACGATTGCCTGTACTACAGCATAATCCCTGTTTGCAATAGATGACACCAATAATCTACCCAGACCGGGAAGGTTAAACACCTGTTCCACAAGAATGCTT
>LFSJ01000033.1:23799-29763 GCA_001512695.1 Tepidanaerobacter sp. DTU063
CCGAGAGCACTCAAAGCACTATCCCCTGGAATTACCTGAAAAGCAGTGAAGGTTACAATTGAAGTAAAAAGCAATGATATTACAAGTGAAATGAACTTTTTTACGGTATACTTCATCCAAACCTTCATCTCCCGACAAACTCGAAACAGTCTCCTGCTTCCCTTATATCATTCATTAATCGGATTCGTTCCTTTTTTATAATAGACCAATGACATGTCCTGGACATAAATCGGATAATGTGTATATCCGCCTAGTTTATCACTCACTGCAGTCATCTGGTATGGATCCTGGATAAATACTGCAACAGCATCATTGGTAAGCATAGCTTGCATCTGTTTATATAGCTGAATCTTCTTTTCTTCTACCGTTTCTATTTCCGCCTGTTTGTACAGGCCATCATAGTCCGGATTGATATAATTCATAAAGTTGTTTTCCGCATCTGATCGGAACCTAGCCAAAGTCTCCCTTGGTGCTAGTTCGGCAGCAAGTCCCACAATAGTGGTCTCATAGTTGCGACCTTTATATACAACGGACTTCCAGCTAGACCATTCAATCAGCTGAATCTTGGCTGTAATGCCAACCTGTTTTAGCTGTTCTACAATGACCTGGGCGGTATCAATATGAGGCTGGTAATTTGAAGGAACTGTAATCGTAAACTGAAAACCATTTGGATGACCTGCTTCTTTTAACAGTTCCTTAGCCTTTTCGGGATCATAGGGATAAGTATTCACAAGGCTTTCATCATAATACTTCTTAAATCCAGGGTACATATTGGTACCAATTACTCTGCCCCGCCCTCCGGCGACCATATCAATTACAGCCTGCCGGTCTACTGCATAGCAAAGAGCTTGTCTAACCAGTTTATTGTCAAAAGGTGGCACTTTATTATTTATAAACAGGCCCTGGATCAGGTTCATTGGTCCCGCTTCCAAGTGATAACCTTTCGGAAGCTGAGAAGCATGGACGTCGGTAATATATGGAAGAATATCTATGGCCCCTGCCTGTAGTTCCATAAATGCGGCATCCACGTTTGATGATATCTTGAATGTAACCCGGTCAAGATAAGGCACACCTTCCAAATAGTACTCCTCATTCTTCTCCAAGACAATGCTCTGGAGCGGCGTATAAGATACAAACTTAAAGGGTCCCGTACCTATAGGCTTGGTATTCAACTCATCATAATCCTTTGGCACGATAGCACATGTTAAATACGGAAGCAGTTCGCTGTCCACCTGTTTCAGGCGAACTTCAACCATCTTTTCATCGGTAGCAACCACGTCGGAAATCACAGAAAGCGCCGATTCTACTACGACCGTTGGATCTTTCGGCTCAAGTATACCGGCGCTTCTTTTTATGGAGTATATAACATCCTCTACTGAAACAAGGCTGCCATCATGGAATTTTACGCCTTCCCTCAGGGTAAAGGTATAAACCATTCCATCACTGGAAATATGATAGTTTTCTGCCACAGCCGGGTTTAAATTTCCATCAGGATCAAACTTTACTAAGCCCTCAAAAATGTTAAATAGAACTTCTTTGGTTCCTGCTGATATAGCTTTATGAGGGTCAAGACCATCCAAATCCTGGGTTATACCTACAGTGATTGAACCTCCATAAGTCGGCTCAGATTGTGCCGCTTCTGTAAGTTCAGTCAAGGACAAATCATCATTCGCAGGAGTTTTACTCTCATCTTTATTGCCACTACATCCGCAGAGCACAAGAGCAAACACAGTCACAAGAAGCAATATTTTAGCCAGTTTTGTTGTAAGCATGAAAACACACCCCACTAATGATTTAGTCTCATTATTTAAGGATAGCTTTGTTTTCATTTTATATAGAAAAAACATACTGACTTTGGCTCTTTCCTTCGATATAAACCTTGTCACACTTCACGTTAAATATCCGCTCAATTTCCCCGCTGCTATATACGGCCTGAGGGCTGCCATATGCTACTAGTTCTCCCCTATCCATAATACAAATTTTATCACTATAGCTCAATGCGCTGTTTAGGTCGTGGAGCACCATGATTACAGCCTTTCCCATGTTTTTAAGCTCTTTTATGATTTCCAAAATCTCAAGATGATGATTTATATCTAAAAAAGTTGTCGGCTCATCTAAAAATATATACTCTGTATCTTGGGCTAAAATCATCGCTATATACACCTTTTGCCGCTGGCCCCCTGACAGCTCTGCTACATTTTTGTCCCTGAATCTTTTGACTTCCAGCTTTTCCAAGGCATGTTCTACCTTGGCCTTGTCTTCATCCCGGGGTATTCGTGGGAATCCCAAATAGGGAAATCTGCCGTGTATGACCAGATTATAGACGGATATATTGGGAATATTTCTTATTTGAGGGAGAAAGGATATCTTTTTTGCCATCTGCTTGCCGGGTATGTTATATATACTTTCATCATTTAGGAAAATGTCTCCGGAGTAGGGCTTCAACAACTTGGAGGCTGTTTTTAGCAAGGTGGTCTTTCCACTGCCATTTTTTCCAATTATACTGGTTATGCTTCCCTTCTTAAATACAATATTTATATTTTTTATCACCTCAACGCCTTTGTAACCGGCGGTTACATCCTTTAACCTAATCACTTATAAGCCTCCTCCTATGGTTGAGAAGCAGAAAGATAAAGAAAGGTCCTCCCAAAAATGACATAATTATTCCAACAGGAACTTCATATGGGGCAAATAAGGTTCTAGCCAATATGTCACAAACCAAAGCAAATACGCTACCCAGGAGGGAGGTAACCGGGACCAACATCCTGTTGTCATATCCCACTATAAATCTCGAAGCATGGGGCACTATAAGACCTATGAAACCCAGCAGACCTGCAAAGCTTATGGCACTACCTGCAAACAATGATGACAGCACGATAAACAAAAAGCGGTATCTGGCCACGTTTAGCCCCAAGGACCTGGCCGTCTCATCCCCCAGGGATAAAACGTTCATGTCATAGCTAAAAATCATGGCAGCCATAAAAGATACAAAAATTAGGATTCCGGGCAGTCTTAGAGCATCCATGGTCACACCGGAAAGACCCCCAATTACGAAGCTTGTCCTGCTAATGGCCGTATCTGGCCATACAGTGAGAATCGTGTCAGTCATGGCGCCTATAAAGCTGGACACCGCTGCACCGGCCAACACTATGGTAAGCCTTGAAGCCCCGGTTGTCTTTGCTATAAAATATACCAGCAATGTGGCCAAAAGGGCGCCAATAAAAGCCGCTATAGGCATAAAAGCAAAATATGCGGGAAAGAGGGCGATAATCAAAGTAGTAAAAAGTCCTGCCCCCGAGTTTACCCCTATTATGCTTGGCCCTGCCAGGGAATTGTTCAGCACCGTTTGCAATATCAAGCCGGACATGGACAGGGCACAGCCTGCCAAGACTGCTGCCAGGGTCCTGGGTATCCTGACGTAGCTTATAATTTGAAATTCCTTTGAAACTACATCTTCTCCGAATAAGACAGAAAAGGTCTTGGCCAAGGGTATGCTTGACGAGCCAACACTTATGCTAAGTGCTATGAAAAATAGCAATATAAAAGCAAGGGAAGCTATAACAAAGATGTTATAGCTTGCGGTATTCTTAATTAAAAATTTCCGGGTATATGATCTCTGCAAGGTATCTATAGCTTTCACCCCACTTTGCGTTCGGCTTGTAGTGGAACAGCTCCTTGGGAAGGATTATATATCTATCGTTCTTTACGGCAGTTAAGCTGTTCCAAGCCGGGTTTTTTTCTATTCCGTTTCTTAGTGCTTCAATGGCCTTTTCAGTGCTGCCCATTGTTGTGACAAATATATAATCAGGATCTTCCTGGATTATCTCCTCAATGCTCAGCTCTTCCAAAAGAGATGGATACTTGCTGGCAATGTTTACGGTTCCCAAGTCTTCCAGCATCTTGCAAGTCAAATTGTCGTCCTTTTTAGCTTTGGCCCCACTGGAAAAGGCGCGGACGAAGAGCACGGTAGGCTTGTGGTCTAATCCGGCATCCTCTATTCTTGATAATATACCGTCGATTTCTTCCTTTATCTTAAGACCATGTTCCTCGTATAAATCCTTGTTTCCCGTAATGTCGGTGCAAATATCCAGCATCTTTAAATAATCCTCAAAGTACTCCACTTTAAAATAGGCATGGGGAATAGCTGCATCTTCCAATATCTGTCTAATCTTCAAGTGGTTTTCTATGTCCGGTGATAGCAAAACAAAATCAGGGGACAGAGATAGTACTTCCTCAACATTGGGCTCCTTTACTGTTCCCACAATGCTGATTTCCTCAGATATCTCAAAGCGTCCTTCACTTATTACATCATCGGTGACCCCTATTACTTCCCCGCCAGCCAGCATCCAGGTTTGGGCATATGAGCCCACCAGGGATACAACTCTTTGGGGTTTCTCCTGAAGCATTACTGAATTGCCAAGGGAATCGGTAAAGCTATAATATGCTTTACTGCCCTCGCTGTCTACATGGGCAGTTTCATCGACCTTATCATTGCTGCATCCTGCTACTATAACCATCAGCAAAACTAATATTATGAGTATCTTTCTTCTCAATTCCAGCACTCCTACATTGATATTTTCATCACAATCAATTTGTTAATTTTTCCACATATTAATAGTAGCATTTTATAAATTGTTTTAAAACTACAATAATCCAATCATAATAATAGCTTTTACCTATATGTCAATCATTTTACCAACTTACTCGGCGAGTCGGTTATTATACGGCTTGATGCATCTTTATAGTCTTTTATAATCCCAATTAAGCTTTCCATTCCCTTAGTCAATACCTTGTCCTTGTGGTAAACGATACTGAAATATCTGTCCCAAGCTCCATCTGCACATTCAATAACGTGGATTTGTGAATTCTTAACCTCGGTCTCCACTAACAAAACAGAGAGAACCGCTAAATAGCTGTTGTTTATCACCTCTTTTTTTATGGCTTCCGGACTGTTGCCTTCAAAGGCTATCTTTATCTCTATTCCGCTATCAATCATATATCTCTCAAAGAGCTCCCTCGTCCCACTGCCCTTTTCACGCATGGCAAAACTTTCATTGGCCAGCTCTTTTAGTTTTACGGTCTTTCTTTTTGCAAAGGGATGGTCTGTGCTGCAGATGAGGACTAAATAGTCCTTTACTTCCGGAATGCATATCAAATCGGGACTCTTTATCTCCCCTTCTACTATTCCAATATCTATTTCGTAGTTTAAAAGCTTAGCCTCAATGGCCCGGGTGTTATTCATGTAGGAGTAAACTTCGATGTTGGGCTCTTTTTTGGTCAATTCATTTATCAGATCGCTGAGTATACTCTCACCTACCGTTATGGTCGACCCAATCCTTATTTTCTCCCTTCTTCCAAGACCAAGCATTTTCTCTTCCAGTTCATCAAATTCTTTCAAAACTCTTTTAGCATATGCAAATAGTTTTTTCCCCGCATCAGTTATATAAAGTCTCCTCTTTAACCGCTCAAAGAGCAAAACCCCGTAGTGCTCTTCCAGTTCCCTGATGGCCTGGCTCACCGTAGGTTGCGATATATAGAGTTTAGCCGCTGCAGCCCTCATACTGCCCTCTTTTACAACCTCGATAAAAATCCTCAAATGCCTTATCGTCACCTTATACCTCCATAAGTGAAAAATCTTTGTTTTGACTTTTATAGGTTTTACCTATTACTGTGATTTAATTTTATCATTTTACCATTTTTTAAACAATTGTTATAGTTAAATTAGAGATTGTGAATTTGTTTGCAAGGAGCGTTGCATTATGAAAGTATTGATATTAGGCGGTGTGGCAGCAGGCACCAAAGTAGCTGCAAAACTAAAGAGGGACAACTACGACACAGAAGTAACCATACTTACAAAAAGTAAGGATATTTCCTATGCAGGATGCGGCCTGCCCTATTATGTCGGAAATGTCATAGAGAATAAAGAAGACTTGATAGTCAATACTCCGGAAAGCTTTTCCAAGC
>LFSJ01000033.1:29789-41099 GCA_001512695.1 Tepidanaerobacter sp. DTU063
GAAGTCGAAGCCCTCGATTTAAAAACAAATGAATGCGGAACATACAGGTACGACAAACTTGTCATCGCTACCGGTGCAGACCTCATTGTACCACCTGTAGATGGTATCGACCTTAAAGGCGTTTATTTTATGAGGACTCCGGAGGATGCCATAACTCTTCGGCAGGCCATTGAGGCCGGAGAGATTAAGCGAGCCCTTGTGGTCGGAGGAGGCTTTATAGGCCTGGAAGTGGCTGAAAACTTGGCTGGCCAGGGAGTTAGGGTTTCCGTCATCGATATGGCAGAGCAAATACTTCCCGGCTTTGGGCCGGAGATAGCAAGCTTTGTTGAAAACCATCTGGCAGAGCAGGGAATTATGACCTTTACGGATACAAAATTAGAAGCGATTCTCGGAGACGGAAAGGTTGAAAAAGTGAAAACAAGCAAGCGGCCCATGAAAGTAGATGCCGTCATATTTTCAACAGGCGTAAGGCCCAATACTGGCTTCCTATCTGATACGGGCATAAAGCTCGGCAAAAACGGAGCAATTATCGTCAATGAGCATATGGAAACTAATATTGAAGACATATATGCCCTCGGAGACTGTGCTGTTGTAAGCAACACGATGACAGGAAAGGAAGCTTATTCACCAATGGGCTCTTCAGCAAATATTCAAGGTAGAATCTTGGCCCAAAATCTAAACGGCGATAGCAAAAGCTATAAAGGTGTTCTCGGAACTGCAGTCGCCAAGCTCCCCGGATTGAATATTGGAAAAACCGGCCTAACGGAAGATGCTGCTAAAGCCGAAGGCCATGATGTAGTAACAGTCGTAATCGTAGTTGATGACAAGGCCCATTATTATCCCGGAGCTTCAAATTTTATAGTAAAAATGATAGCGGACAAGAGCAATAAAAAACTGTTGGGATTGCAGGTGCTTGGTGAAGGTGCGGTAGATAAGATGATAGACATAGCAGCAGTGGCCATGGCCTTAAATGCTACTTTAGATGACATAAAGGACCTAGACTTAGCATACGCGCCACCCTTTTCAACGGCAATTCACCCCTTTTCTCACACTGTAAATATATTACTCAATAAAATCAATGGTGACATACAATCCATTACACCTAGAGAATACTTGGAAGGCAAGGCTGAAGGCTATAAAATAATTGACGCATCGATTAGCCCAAACATTCCTGGTGTTCCTTTTGTTGACCTATCCAAGGTTCATGGTGAACTATCCGAATTTGATAAAGATGAAAAATTGCTATTGGTCTGCACGAAGGGCAAAAGGGCCTACATGCTGCAAAAGCGACTGAAAAGTTTTGGCTACACAAATACCTTAGTTCTTGAAGGTGGCACTAGCTTCAATGAAGTATCTTTATAGAATTATGAAATAGGAAGGTGCAAAAATGACTTTAAAGGTTACTCCAGAACAGGAAAAAGAGGTAAAAGCTTTTGGCTTTCTTAGAAATAAGGGGACTGATAATTTTAACGGGAGAATTATCACGGTTAATGGAAAAATAACAGCGGCTCAACAAAGATGCGTAGCGGAGGCTGCAGAAAAATTCGGAAATGGCGATGTGGTATTTACCACCAGGCTGACTATAGAGGTTCCCGGAATTCCCTACGACAAGATAGAAGATTTTAGGGCATATATTGCCAGGGAAGGCCTTGAAACGGGAGGCACCGGTTCAAAAGTCCGGCCGATAGTTTCCTGCAAGGCAACTACCTGCCAATACGGCCTGCTCGACGGATATGCCTTTTCGGAGGAAATACACGAGAGGTTTTATAAGGGATATGCCGATGTTAGGTTGCCCCATAAGTTTAAAATAGGTGTGGGAGGATGTCCCAATAACTGCATTAAACCTGATTTAAATGATCTCGGGATTATCGGCCAGATGGTGCCTGTTTTTGATGAAGAACTGTGCTTTGGCTGCAAAAAATGTGCCGTCGTTGATGTATGCCCGATGGGCGCGGCAAAAGTCGTAGATGGCGTATTAAACATCGATGAAGAACTGTGCAACAATTGTGGCCGCTGCATAGGAAAGTGTAATTTTGATGCCATCGATGAAGGAAAACCCGGATATAAAATCACTATCGGCGGAAGATGGGGCAAAAAAGTTAACAAAGGAAGAGCTTTAAACAAAATCTTCACGGATAAAGAAGAAGTAATTGGCGTAATAGAAAAAATGATACTCATATACAGGGAGCAGGGAATTACAGGCGAGCGTTTATCCGATTCCATAGAAAGAATAGGCTTTGAAAGTATCGAAGCGCAGTTGCTCTCTGATGAAATCCTTGAAAGAAAACAAGAGATTTTGGATGCAAAGCTCCATTTGGTTGGAGGCGCCACATGCTAACAACTCCCCTTAATTAATATAGGCTCAAATTCATCTAAAAGGCTGAATTTGAGCCTATTACTTATGTTCGGGTGTGAACTTTTGAAAGCGGTAAATATGTATTGTGCTTGTATATTCTTTATGTTATTATTTATCCTAGTGTGATATTTCAGATATTATGTAGTTTTACCTATGATTATATTATAAAGAATGTTTGCAAAAGGAGATTTTAAATGAGTACAGTTGAAACAAAGCTCAACTCACTAATTACCTAGAAATGTCGAAATGCCCATCCATAAGCCGGAATTTTTCAAAGAGCTAACAATGAGTCAGTTAAAGAAAGCCGTAAAACTTTTCGCAAAAGACCTTAAAAAATATGCGAGGTGATAGTTCATATGCTCGATGTGAATGTCTCCCTGGAACAGATTGAATATGCAAAAAATCTAGTTGAGAAATATAATTTTGGGCAGCGAGGATATGGGGATGGAAATGAACGTGAACAGCTAACCGGAATCATTGGGCAGACAGTTTTTGCTGATTTAATCGGTCAAAAACGCCCTGATGGTTCAACGGGTTTTGATGGCGGCGTAGATTTTGTAATAAACAGCAAAAAAGTTGACTTAAAAACAATGACGAGGAAGGTTCCGGTCAGGGACTATTTTGTGCATAACTTTATAGGATATCAGCGAAATTATGATGTGGACTATTATGTGTTTGCTTCATATAACACTAGCAACAATATTTTAACCATCTGCGGATATGTCAGCAAAGAAGAGTTTTTTACAAAAGCAGAATTTTTCCCAAAAGGTTCTTTGCGCGAAAGGTCAGATGGAACAACATTCCGTACTTTTGCACCGCTATACGAAATCAAACAATCCGATTTGCGGGAGATAAATGACTTAACAAGCTTGATAAAGGGTATAAAATGACAAAAAAGGACGTGCTTTTGCTACGTCCTTTCAGATGCTTTATCAAGTAATGATTGTTGACCTAAATCACATTCATCTATACGCTTTTGAGCTGTCCTGCAATATTCCTCTGAAATATCGATGCCAAGGTACCGGCGGCCTGTCTTCTTGGCCACGACAGTTGTTGTGCCTGCTCCGTTGAAAGGGTCCAAGACCACATCGTTTTGGTAACTAAATAGCTTAAGAATACGTTCTACAAGTTCTTCCGGAAACATGGCGGGATGGCCGTATTCACTCATATTGCGCTCCGGAGCTATGCTCCACTTCGCCACAACCCAGGATTTAAATTCCTCAGCTGTAATATCGATGTTTTCCTTCTTGCCAGGTTTTTTCAAATCACCTTTGCAGTAAAGCTCCACAAATTCCCATGTGTATTTCAAATAGGGACTTGAAGGGCTTTTCCAACTACCCCAAGAACTGTACTTACAGTTGTAGTTGTTTTTTTCCCAAAGAATTTCGCCTTTCCATATCATTTTGTTTTGAATAAAAAAGTTGCTTATAATATGGTGAATTGGAATGTAATCGGAATAGAGCGGCTGAACATTTACAGCAAAACGCCCGCCGTACTTTAGCACGCGTATGCATTCCTCAAAAATGGCAAACAGCATATCAAAGTACTCATTCCATCTGGCAGTATCGTTGTGCGTATCGTATTCGAGGCCGAAGTTATAAGGAGGCGAAGTGACAATAATATCTATGCAGTTATCTGGCAGTTTTTTTAAAAAATCCAGGCTGTCTGCACAGATGATCTTATTTTCATATGCGGAAGGCAATTCATTGTTTACTTTTGAAAAATTATGGTCACTTGCATAATAATGTTTGCTGCGGCTTTGTTCCTTTGCCTTTCTGTTTATCACCTTGCGCTCGGCATTGTATCCAGAAAAAAGTCTCTTGTTTCCATTTATCCCGTAGCTGCCGATAGAATCAATAATATCATAAACCTGTTCGGCAAGTTCTGTTGAAATATCAAGTCCGTCCAGAAACTCGCGATATTTTGTCATATCCAGCTGGTAAAGCTTAATATGTAGTGACGGACCTTCTAGAAACATATAAGCATCTTTCTTGGGAAATTTATAGTTAAAGGCATAAACAAGCCTTTCACTTTCTTCAATGGGAAAAGATGATACATCCAAAATTTCTTCGCGATAATCAGCCATTTTCGTCACCCCCAAAATTGTAGGCCATAATTGCCCAATTGTCAAGGTGTTTGCCTCTACCCCGCGGTTTGCCTTGACATCAATATAAATCACTTCGTGTTTCTGTAATATCTTAATTATATCACTTCACGTCCTAGTCGTACACAAAAAGTCAAAAAGGAATTTTTCTATTCATGTCGAAATTATTTAACATCAGCTTATCGACCAATTCCTTCCACTGCTTTTCATGGTGTTTTATTCAATTTACGATTATAGTTAGCAATTTGCTGCTCCTTTCGCAGAAAAAGCAAAAGCTTAAAACTTATCCCAGATTTCTGCTGTTTTTGTATTTTTTTACAACATAAGGAGGTATTTTAATGGGATACAGACTAAGCAAAGACGGATTAAACGCAGTCCTTGCCGAATTTAGCCGTCATTACAAGCTATATGCACCGCATCGCTTTCCATATCAGGGCGAGCATTCTGATACCGATTCCATTCGTTATGCAGAAGTAAAAACAGTAGACGAAATAGAGCTAGGCGAAAAAAGCAGTCATACATTTAAAGAAGCGCTAATACCTATTTCTGAAACACTGTTTTTCTTCACAGAGGACAATATAAAGGAATCCGATCCTGTACATACCGGAGCTATTATTTTTCTTCGCAGCTGTGATTTACACGCGGTAAAGCGCCTTGATGAAATTTATCTTAATAATGGCGCTGATGATTATTACTATAAACGCTTAAGGAATAATGTCAAGTTTGTGCTTTTAGGCTGTTCTTCTCCATTTGAAAATTGTTTTTGTGTCGATATGGGAACAAATATCATCAATGAATACGACGCTTCACTAGATGTCCGGGATGGCCAGTACTACGTTGACTGCAAAGCTTCTGACTGGAACTCTCTATTTCAAAACCATGCAGAAGAAATATTGGATGTGGTTCCATCGCATGTTGACAAAACACCCACTCGTGTTTCTTTGCCCGATACTAATACTATTGACACTGTCACAGTTATAAAAAGCAGTATGTGGGATGAATACGATAGCCGTTGCATTGCATGCGGCCGCTGTAATTGTAGCTGTCCTACCTGCACCTGCTTTACAATGCAGGACATTTTTTACACAGATAACGGCAGGGTTGGCGAACGTCGCCGGGTTTGGGCATCATGCATGGTTGACAAGTTCACAGATGTAGCAGGCGGTGGCAGCTACCGCAACAGATACGGTGAGCGGATGCGCTTTAAGGTGCTCCATAAGGTTGTAGACTTTAAACAGCGTTTCGGCTATCAAATGTGTGTCGGATGTGGTCGCTGCGATGATGTTTGCCCCGAGTATATAAGTTTTTCCCACGCAGTAAACAAACTGAGTAAGCTTTCGAAGGAGGGCCGTAAACAATGAGCTTGAACGAATATGTGCCTTTTTTATCAAAAATTTTGTCCGTTCAAAAGCACACCGATATCGAATATACCTTCCGCATGGCCTATGAAGGCAGCGTAAACCCCGGACAGTTCTTTGAAGTTTCTGTGCCGAAGTTCGGCGAGGCGCCTATTTCAATATGCGGTTATGGAGATGGATACGTAGAACTAACCATTCGCCGTGTTGGAAAGGTAACAAACGAGATATTTGAACACTATGAAGGCGACAGCCTATTTTTGAGAGGCCCTTACGGCAATGGATTCGACCTTGACGAATACCGGGGAAAAGAGCTTGTTGTGATTGCAGGCGGCACAGGCCTTGCACCTGTCCGTGGGGTCATAGATTATTTTGCTTCTAACCCCGATCAGGTTAAGAACCTCAAGGTGATTGCGGGTTTTAAGTCTCCTTCCGATATACTCTTTTTTGAAGATATAGCCCGTTGGAAAAAAACCAGCCAGGTCATATTGACCGTTGACTGCGGCGAAGCCGATTTTGAGTGCCATATCGGTTTTGTAACCGAACATATAAGTAAATTGAAATTTGCTGATGAAAGCAATGCCGTTGCCATTGTCGTCGGCCCGCCTGCTATGATGCGGTTTTCCACATTAGAGCTTCTAAAAATGGGCTTTGAAGAAGAAAATATTTGGATTTCCCTTGAGAGAAGGATGTGCTGTGGCATTGGAAAGTGTGGCCATTGTAAAATAAATGATGTCTATGTATGTGTTGATGGCCCCGTATTTAACTACACCAAGGCTAAAAATCTTATCGACTAAGGAGCGGAATAAATATGGATATAAATACAAAGAATTTAAAAAAGAACGCCTTCCGCGTTACCAAAGTCCGGGGATATACCGCAAGCCGGGTGCGGATTCCGGGTGGGCATCTAAATGCAGAAATCCTTGAAAAAGTAGCCGATATTGCTAGAAAATATGGCAACGGGACAGTTCATATCACATCAAGGCAGGGTTTTGAAATACCTGGTATTCCTTTTGAACTTATTCCGAAGATAAACGAAGAGCTGCAACCCATTATTGATATGCTGGAAATTAACCAGCCCGTGAGGGGCGAGGGGTATTCTGCTTCGGGCACACGAAATATCGTTGCCTGTATAGGCAACCGCGTCTGCCCTTATGCCTGCTATGATACCACGGCTTTTGCAAAGCGTATAGAAAAGGCGGTTTTCCCCCATGACCTACATTTTAAAATTGCGCTCACAGGTTGTCCCAATGACTGCGCCAAGGTCCGCATGCATGACTTCGGAATTATGGGCATGACAATGCCGGTATATGATCCTAGCCGCTGCGTTTCCTGCGGTGCCTGTGAAAAATACTGCCGCAGAAAATCAGTCCAGGCTATAGAAATGGTAAACGAAAGGCCAGTCCGTAATGAGGAAAAATGTATAGGCTGCGGCGAGTGCGTCCTCAACTGTCCGACCCGTGCCTGGACCCGCGGAGAAGGTGCAGATAAACGATACAGGCTGACCTTGTTTGGCCGTACAGGAAAGCGCAACCCCCGCCTGGGAGAGGATTTTATCAAATGGGTAGATGAAGATAGCATAATAAAAATAATTCTAAACACCTACGACTATGTGGCAAAATACATAGACAAAGACGCTCCCGGCGGAAAGGAGCATATAGGCTACATTGTCGACCGCACCGGTTTTGAAGAGTACAAAAAATGGGCCCTCAAAGGAGTGAATCTCCCACCAGGTGCAGTTGTGTACAATCCGCTGTACTGGAAAGGTATAAAATATACAGAAATGACACTTTAACTTGAGCTATTAGAAGCCCGAGGAAGCAAGGGGGCGGTTTCCTTTGCTTCCTACAGGCTTTTCTTTGATTTTATCTTACAGCTCACATTCATATAGCTCCTTGATATTAGCTGGTTTACCCGATGTAATAAGCTCGATTTGCCAGATTTATTTTCAAGATAGTAAGGGAAACGACCCATTGTTTCCCGGGGATCGGTCGCAATTTGTTTCTAATATTCCATAGTTTTCAACACAATTTCTGCCCTTTGCTTTTGCTTTGTACAATGCATTATCTGCCATTCTTAAAACATCCTCGATGTCGGTGATATCATCGGTGCTGCCATCGAATGCCGCCACTCCAATGCTTACCGTAAAAACTATTTGCTGCTGCTCGTAAATCACCTTTCTCCTGGCCACAGTCTCCCGAAATTGCTCCGCCACTTTTTTCGCGTCCATCAAAGAAGCGTTCTTTAAAAGCACAGCAAACTCTTCTCCTCCTAATCGCCCGGCAATATCCGTTTTTCGAAAACTGGCTTTTATAATACTCCCCATTTCACGAATTACTGCATCTCCTGCCGCATGTCCAAAGGTGTCGTTAATGGTCTTAAAATTATCCAAATCCATAATCAACAACGAAAGTTCCCCATTATTCATTTTGGCCCAAGCAAACTCCCTTTCGGCCAAATTCATGAATTCTGACCGATTGTAAAGACCGCTTAATGAATCCGTGGTAGCCAGAAACTTTAATTTCTCCTGAATTCTCCTTTTTTCTGTAACATCAGAGATAGATTTTAGCATTCTCACCTTTCCATCATGGTAATCTCCTAGTGGCACAGTATCAATTTCAAAAAATCGTTCTTCACCATTTAGCACCACAGAAAAATCGAAGCTATCCTCACTACCAAATACTTCCATCAACTTTGGTTCCTGGCCAAAAACATGCTCAATAGGGTGATTATTCAATGAAATGTTTATTGCTTCAAAAAACTTCTCGGCGGCCTTGTTGTAGTCTATTATTCTTTTCCCTGGCCCCAATACCACCATACCAGCCAGGTTGTTCTCAAATATGGTTTCTCGAGCCAGAGTTCTGATTTCTAAAAAATCGTATTTTATAATACCATAACTTATAACAAGCAGTGATATGGGCATTATTAAAGCGGAATAATCAATGCTCCGCTCGTCAAAAGCGAAAAGAATCAGCCCTATGCCAATTAGGGGTAATAAAGAAGCAAAAAAGAATACTAAAAAGTGCGACTTGGTGTAACCTGCTTTATTCCTCACGTATCCTATTAGGTAAACAATAACGGTAGATAGCAAGCACAAGATGGTATAAGAAATGTTGACATAGTACCAGAAACCTCTTTCCATATACAGGGAGTAATATCCAGCAAACTGCTTCATTTCCCAGTTTGTATAGAAAAGATGATGCCAGTGATTGGTTAGTCGCACAAAAAAGGTTATTAAAGGGATAGAAAAAAGCAACAATGACATCCGGCCGCTTAGGGAATATATGGTTTTTGTATAAAGAAGGGCCACCGTCAGCCATAGTACGGAAATAAAGGGCAATCCTAAATATTGAAACTGATTCCAAAAAATCATTTCCTGTAGATTGCTGCTGTTAATAATCATTAAATAACCGAACAAATAAATACTTATGCATAAAACTAATGCTGCGAATGCCTTTCGATAGCTGGTCCTGCCCTTTGAAAAGAAATAAGCGGCGAAAAACTGAGCTAATACAACTGCTAGTACTAGATAAAGACTAAGGATGATTTTCATAAAACACCTCAGCATATAATATTTCTTTGCGCACCTCGGATTTATCTAACGTAATTATACATGTTTTAACATATTATTGCTATCAATATCTGTTTTCTTACCATTATGTCAGCTTTTGCAGAGCTGTCATCATAGCTTTTCAAACGCAAAATACTTTACCGTCTTCTTGCGGATAAACTCTTTCCCATAAGCACCTAAATAAATCCGGAACCATTGAAATATAAAAATGCGAAAAGCGTTTGGCATATTCTTTACCGATTTTATTGAATATTTTTTGCTGCGTTAGTAATATCCCGCCAGGCTTAAGATCCTTTAAAAACTTGCCGTCTATCATTCTACTAGCCATATTAAAACATCCCCTAAGAGAATTCATGTAATCATCGTCTCTAATTATTCTATATAATTTTATATAATTATAATTGAAACAAATTATCTAAACAAGGGAACCGCCCCGCACTTCTTTACTTGTTTCCCTTCTTGTTTATGCTAAAATATTTACTGACGTTGAAGTTTATTGTGCATGATATTTAGAAAAGGCGGGATTTTATGGACTTGCAAAAACTGCTAAGTTTCACACGGAAAGCAATTGATGATTATAAAATGATTGATGACGGGGATAAAATTGCCATTGGAGTCTCAGGTGGCAAGGACAGTTTAACACTATTGTATGCTTTAACTCATTTACGGCGCTTCTATCCCAAAAAATTTGATATAGAAGCGATAACTGTAAGCATGGGCTTAAAAGATATGGATTTCTCACCAGTTGAGCAGCTATGCAAAAATCTCGGTGTTAATTATACAATAATAGAAACGCAAATAGCTGATATTATTTTTTCATATCGACAGGAGAAAAAATCCTGTTCCCTCTGTGCCAAGATGCGCAAGGGAGCGTTTAATTTAAAAGCAAAGGAACTTGGCTGCAATAAAAAAGCCTATGCCCATCATTTAGATGATGTCATAGAAACCATGCTGATGTCTTTAATATACGAGGGAAGATTCTACTGCTTTTCTCCCGTGACATATTTTGAAAGATCAGGTATAACCCTCATCAGACCGCTAATATACGTACAAGAGGCAGACATAAAAGGTTTCCGCAATGCATATAGCCTACCGGTCATCAAAAATCCGTGTCCAGTTAATGGTCATACTAAGCGCCATTTTGTGAAAGGATTGATAAAATCCCTGCAATCAGAAAATCCTGACCTTAAGCAACGCCTTTTCCATGCTGTTCAGTCAAGCAATATACCAGGTTGGAGAAAATTTGACTAATCTAAGAAAAGGAACCGTCCTCTACTTCCGTACTAGATTTATGTAATATAATTCGTATTTCCCTCAAAATTCTATTATCTTTGCGTATAAGGCATATTTAATGCTCGAATAGTTATTATAATTGCCTTTTTCCCCTGATATCAATGTTGCGTACTCCCACATAGCTGGTATGCAGGACATGTCTGTAGGAATGTTTTTGCAATATCTTGTTTTGAATTCTTAATCATCAAACGGAATTGCTGCCCACGTAGGATTATAAAAAGAGCTTAGAACATTAGTGTCTATAGCTCTTTTTCATGAAAAAAATCAGATAAATATAGATGTATCGCAACATAACATTCAAAACAGCATATCTCGGTAGACTATATCTCCATTTTTTATAGTTAGCATGGGTTTGTATACAGTATCCCCGGTAATTAGCTGCTGATCGGCAACTCCATAAGGCCGGTCTCCGAATATGGTCTCCCTGCAGATGGGCTTGAATACCGCGATATCAGCAACATGACCAACTGTCAGTGAACCAATCTGATGCGCAAAACCCAACTGACGAGCAGGAGCAGCGGTGCATAGCTCTATGGTTTTCTCAAAGGGGATACCAATATAGGCATACTTGGACACCTGCATGGCAAGATTGAATGCGGTGGGGCGCTGATACATACTTAATCTGGTCAGA
>LFSJ01000033.1:41110-50288 GCA_001512695.1 Tepidanaerobacter sp. DTU063
AATATCACCCCTCGCTTCCGAGCACGAATGGCAGAAGGGATTACTTTTCCATTCTCCACTAGGCAGGAACCCTTGTTCATGTACATATGGGTTACTATATCGCCAGGTCTTAATATATCCAGTAACTCAGCAAATTCGCCAGGTGGGTCAGTAGGGTGTACCATTACATGGATGCCTAGTTTTTCCGCCATAGCCACAGCAGCTTTTAGGGGAGCGAAACCCAGCTCTTTCACAATGGGAGCACTGACACGAATTTTCAAACCGACCAACTCATCTGAATAGGCTTGGAAACACTCCCGTATGGCCCCCTCATCAAAACGTTCAGGAGCCACGTCCTCCGGAACAGGATGAGAATTTAGTCCTGTGGAACAAACATTCAAATAAGCTTTGATGCCTAACTTGGTATGTCGGAGAAACGGCCTCTTTTCTGCATATGTAGCACAACCGGTGCTACCAGCGTCTACTGCTGTGGTAACACCGGAAGCAAAACACACCGCTTCGGCGGGCAGACCAATGTTTGCAAAAGGATAGAGATGAGTGTGATGGTCAATTAAACCGGGGGTGACGATGCAACCCGTAGCATCGATTATATTATCATTTGCCTCCGCTTGGACAGAACCTACTTTCACGATATAATGGCCATCAACTACCACATCGGTCACACAGTCAACACCGTTCATAGGGTCTATTACTCTTCCGTTTTTTAGGATAAGCATTTTATCACTCACTCATATTCTTTAGATATCATCTTGAATCATCTGTTCAATTTCCAATTTTTTAGAAATGAGCATGTTATGCCATGCTTCACGGTTGATGAAACCCTTCCCGGTACCATCATCTTCGTCACCGATCTTCAGAAAATCGTGATCTACGCAGTGACTAGGATGAGAGGGTAGAACCACATCAACTTTCTTATCCATAACCTTTACGATACTTTCCAAATATTCTTCCCTCCGAGAAAGAGGCTGACCGCTTTTTTCTAATTGTTTCTTTGTGAGCACTCCAACTCCTAGTCCGCCATGAATGCCGCAAGTAAGAGTCTTTCCCATATGCTTTACATCAAAAAATAAAGAAGTTGTTCCCGGAGTATGACCGGGACAGTGGACAGGTTGGATATGGATATCACCTAGGTCAATTTTAGCATCATAATCATAGAAATTTGTGATCTCAAACTCAGGTACCCGGTCTTCGTAGACGATCAGATCCCTGCGTTCGGTAAAGAAAAACTCTTCTGCTTCGCCTATCCAGATCTCACATCCGCTCATCTCCTGGATTGCACGAGCCGCACCACAGTGGTCGAAGTGACCGTGTGTCAGGAGCAGCTTTTTGATATCATGGGGATTGAACCCCAGCGCTCGAATAGAATCAATTAGCAGATATAGAGTCTCCTGCATTGCGCAGTCTATTAAGACAAGCCCCTCTTCGGTATTGAGAAGGAATACTGATACCCAATTGGTTCCCACAAAATAAACATTATCTATGACTTTAAAGGGGTGATGTGCCAATGTCCAGGGATTATTGAACCAGTATTGGGTTTTTTCTTCTATACTCATTTTGCTCAGGTCCATATTGCACCTCCTATATTATCTATCTCCTCTTTACCTGTTTCCATACAGCACCGATAATAAGACCAAAAGTCAACAGCAGCAATAAACAGCTGATAGGACGAGTAAAGAAAGGAACGAAACTGCCGCGGCTAAGCTGCAAGGCGCGGCGCAAGTTAGTTTCAATATTTGTGCCTAAAACTAATCCCAAAACGAAACAAGAGCGAGGGAGCTTGAACTTGGACATCATAAATCCAACGAAACCACAGAATAACAGAGTCCATACATCGAACATGGTGCGATTGTTGGCAAAAGCCGCATCTGTACGGTTGCGAGCCACTATACTGCCTCCATGCGCTTTTATGATTGCATCACATATCGCAAGCCCCAAGCCAATACCGTAATGTGAATCAGCGTGTTTAAGATTGGAAGTATAGAACATTTGAAATATATTTGGCAAATCGACTGGATCTATTCCTTCGCCTCGATCCGCTACGGTGAACACAACACAATCATTTCGTTTATCCTCTGTTACTGATACGCTGATTTCTTGCTCTGGGAGAGTATGCTTAACCGCATTCTCCAAAAGGTTTATTAAAACTTGTTCGATTAGCTTTGCATCCATAGGGACCATCAGGAACTCGTCCGGCACACTGACCTCTATTTCGCGTTCCGGGTATCTGCGTAAAATATGCCCAACAGCACTGCCTACCACTTCTTCAACGGCTTCCATATCTTTGCTTATTACTAGTTTCCCATCCTGCAAACGGGTCAGGTTCAAAATGTTTTCAACCAATGAGTGAAGCCATAAGGCTTCTTTATATATATCTTCTGCAAGACTATAAAGTGTATCATTTCTCTGTATCATATGCATAAGCATTTCGGCTGTTCCAATAATGCCGGAAAGTGGAGTACGCAAATCATGAGATATCGCACGCAACAAGTTTCCTCGATAACGCTCCCGCATGATTTCTTCATTCGTTCGAATACGATGGTTTATTGACCAGTAACGATCCATCGCCAATGCAATGCTTTCAATCATAGTTTTAAGCAACCGCATCTGCGATTCGTTCATTGTTTCTGCTCTCTCTTTAGGTATACGGATGATACCTAATATAGTTTCACTGCCATAGATAGGCCAATCATAAAATTCAACACCCTTTATATAGCCTGTATTAATCTTTTGTATTTGGCATTTAATATCAGGCGTATCAGTATAATCACGTCGAATCTGCTTTTCAGGTGATACCTGCTGAATAAAGGTACTCATTGGCATGCCATGTTCATCAAAACAAAGGCATGCTGCCTGTGTGCTCATGATATCGCTTATTGTACTGATAGCAATGCTAGCAATGTCATCCATGTCTGCCGCTCCGGAAAGCCTGTGTGTTAGTGAATATAGTGCTTTTGTTTCCGCTTCTCTTTTATTCGCTTCAATAGTTTTTTGCTTGCCATAAGATGTAAGCGTGCTTGTTATAAGCGCTGTTATAGTCATGACGACAAAAGTAACGATATAATTTGAAGCTTCAATAGAAAATGCAAGATATGGCTCGGCAAAAAAGAAATTAAACGCACCGGTTGCTATCACACAGGCTAAAAAACCAAAGATATATCCATGGGTCATACGAGCCGTTAACAATACTGCAAGCAGATAGACAAGGACAATATTGGTTTCAGGAAATTCGACAGTACGAAACACAAAACCTATGGCCGTTGCAGAAATTAATAGTATCATCATTATAAACAGGCAATATAATGTATCCTTCCTGTTTCTATTTTGATGTCCCGCATCGATTGCTTGATTATTGTTTATCTCACCCATAGTTTTGTTCCTCTCTCGTAATCATCATAAATCAACCCTACTCAATTGTCGAGGAAAACAAGCCCTGTCCTCTCTTTTTTTGTGTACTATTCTAGCACATATTGGCATTTTATAAAACAGTCATCGTGGAACTTTTGTATAAGATGTCAATAAATGCGAAGAGACCTTTTTGAAGGCTTTATTCTATATGTGTTAGTCCTTTTGTTAGCCCGTACACAAACCAGGGGACATATACATTGTATTATTGAGGTTAAATAATCTATCTTGTGCCCCATAACCTGGGCATAAAGGCTGCTTCCACCGGATAACAAAGCCGCAAAGGCCATATTGTATTCAGGCAGGACTATCATGCTTCCATGATATAAGATAGTATCGCCGCCCTTTATTAAAGACTGGATACCATATTGACTGTACGGGTATGCTTCCACCGAATCCCGGCCCAAGCCATGGCCGAAAAGCCCTTCCTCCTGGACATTATTCCACAATTTGACAAATAAAAATCTGTGTAACTGGATAAAGTAGAAAAATAAATACGGAAGCATTTTATAAACAAAAACAGGATACCATCCCCTAATTTAAGGAATAGTATCCTGTCTATGTTCTACAGTAGTTTGAGCATTTCCAGCGCCCAGTCTACCTTCGTTTTTTCACTCGTGACACCGCCCAATACGACGACATTACAATTCTGGTTCTGACTCTTAAAAGTTTGCAGAAATAGGCGTTCTGCCCACAAGCATGATATTTTTGCAAAGGTGAATCACGCTAAATTAGATTACTATGGGGACAAGTTCTATTCGCCAGGGACGAATACCTGAGTCTTGGCGGGCTCTGTCCTGGCTATAAGCTTGCCGTCCTTGTAGGAAGCCAGAACAGTTGCGTTGTCTTTCAGCACCTCGTAATAGTTCTTTGCATCCATGATAACAAAGCTGGCGCTATTGCCTTCCTTGATTCCATAAGCATCACCCAAGTGAAGAGTACGGGCAGCATTGTAGGTAACAAACTTATAGGATTTCATGATTTCCTCATAACCCAGCATATGCCCCACATACAGGCCCATAAACACCGCATCACGCATTCCGGCATTGCCCATTGGATTCCAAGGGTCGAAGATATCATCGTTGCCAAATGACACGTTGATACCCTCTGCGACCAATTCCTTCACACGGGTCATGGCTCTGCGCTTAGGATAGTTATCCACGCGGCCACCTAGATGGACATTGACACAGGGATTTGCCACGAAGTTGATACCGGACATCTTCAGTAAACGCATGAGACGGTTCACATAAGCATTATTGTAGCTGTGCATGGCAGTAGTATGTGAAGCAGTGACCATATCCCTCATACCTGTTTCATAAGCTCGGGCAGCCAGTGTCTCCAGACCACGGGATGCTTCATCATCGATCTCGTCACAATGGACATCGATGAGCTTGCCATACTTCTGGGCCAGTTCGAAGCAGATATTTAAGGATTCCACGCTGTATTCCCGGGTGAACTCAAAGTGAGGAATTGCACCAACAGCATCGGCCCCCATCTTCAGGGCCTCTTCCAGTAGCTCTCTACCTTTAGGATAGCTGAGAATGCCGTACTGTGGAAAGGCTACAATCTGAATGTTTATGAAGCTTTTTACTTCCTCCCTGAGTTCCAGAATGGCTTCCAGTGCGGTAAACTTTGGGTCGTTGATGTCCACATGGGTACGGACATGCTGAATACCGTTAGCAACCTGCATATGGAGCACCTTTTTGACACGTGACCTTACATCTTCCTTTGTCAAAAATTGTTTTCGCTCCTCCCAACGTTCTATGCCCTCGAAGAGGGTGCCGCTCATGTTCCAACTGGGCTGACCGGCGGTGAGGCAAGTGTCCAGATGAATGTGGGATTCGATAAAGGGGGGCAGAATCAACTTGCCGGTGCAGTCAATGATTTCTTCACCTGGCAGAGGCTCCAGGTTTGGAGCGATGGCGGCAAACTTACCATCCAGCACCCGAATATCTACACCTTCGGTGGCATTTTCGATGAGACCATTTCTAAATAACATATTTTATACCCCCTTTGCATTAATAAGGAAAAGCTGAAGAATGTGTGGTGATTCTATTGTAACAAAAAGTGAGGAGTTCTTGTCCGCTGCAATAAGGGCAAGCCTCCTGAAAGACCACTCCTGCAATGGAACTGCTCATCTGAAAGCACTTTCCAATTTGGGAAATTATTCTCCTGAAGGCCACAATCAACGCCAACAGCCATACCCCCTACTATACCTGCCAGCAATTCATCCTCAAATGGTATATTGTTTTTCTTATTATTCATGCCAATCACCCTTGTCAAGTGGTTATCTTTTTATCATATTATATAAAACCACGACTAACAAAACAGCTAACAAAAAAGAATCCCTCCCCATACTCTCCAAACTTTTTTTCGATGTTTTTTTTTACTTTTTTACCCATAACTTGTCAAATTTTGCTATAATAGGAACAAGAGAAGGAATAAGGGTGTGACATATGCCCAATGTAGCAAGTACTAAAATTACCATTCCAACAACATCTATAGTGAGATCACACGCACGGAACTTGTGTCTGCTATCCTCAGCAGTCATAAAAAGCTTACATATATCCACTCCGGAGCAGGCTACGGCAAAACTACCCTGCCGGCGCAAGTAGCTAGACTAACAAAACAGCTAACAATAGCTGAAATGTCTTCATAGGAGGTCAGTGCCATGGGAAAAGTTATCGATTTAACCAAAAGCGTCTATGAAATATGCAAAAAACATCCCGAAGTAGTTGACATCATGAAAGACTTAGGGTTTGAGAACATTACCAGCCCCGGCATGCTAAACACCGCAGGCAGGTTTATGACTATACCTAAGGGTGCTGCGATGAAAGGTATCCCCATGGAAAAAATCAAAGAGGCATTCGCAGCAAAGGGCTTTGATTTAGAATCATGACCACACATATCTTCCCTATATCTTCTTTTATTTTTCCGTATATTATTTGCCTTCTGTATTTAAGTGCAAATACTATATGATTTTTGCAATTCCATTTAGTACGTGATAATGTTTTATTATCCAATTGGATTTACCTCCTCTGATTTAATATTGCGGTTGGCCAAACCCACTCATCGGTTTATATTTATCAATAAGATATTTTCTTCTGTATAAAAGTACCTTTTTTCAAATCATCAAAAGCCTTATTCAATTCTTCCTTGGTGTTCATGACAATAGGGCCACCCCAAACAATAGGTTCGTCCAAACGTATCGAACTAATAAACAGTACTTGAGCTTTTTTATCGGTAGCCTTTATTTCTACTTGGTCGCCTGAAGTGAGTTTCACCGCCGTCTTTTCCTTTACAAGTTCACCTCCGATATATGCGTCCCCCAAAAGGGTAAACACCATGACAGCGCGCTCACTTTCTGTATTCAAAACCACTGATTCATTTGGGTTGATGTGTAAATCATAATAGTCGAGAGGAAGATATTGGCTCACATATCCCTTTCTTCCTTCAAATTCGCCCGCCAACAGTCTTAGTCTGCCCCAATTAAACTCTATTTCCTCAATCTCTGAGTTTTTAATGCTGCGATAAGCCGGAGGAGCCATTTTGTCCTTTGCGGGAAGATTCAGCCAGAGCTGCACGCCAAGCAGCCGCTCGGCAGCTGGCAGTTTCTCTTCATGCAAGATGCCTGAACCTGCTGTCATCCATTGGACCTCCCCGTCACCTATGGTATCCTCATTCCCTAAGCTGTCCTTATGAGTCATAAAACCTCGATACACATAACTGATTGTCTCGATACCCCTGTGCGGATGCATGGGAAATCCCGCCGTGTAATCCTCGGGATTTGTGCTGTCAAAGGAATCAAGCAACAAAAACGGATCGTATTCCTGAACAGTTTGGCGTCCCAAAACCCTGACTAAACTTACTCCCGCTCCGTCCTTCGTCCTATAACCTCTAACCTGATGTTTAATTTTTCTTTCCATAGATTTATCCTCCTTGTAAACGTTTCTATATTTGCGACGCTCCACTTGATTCTGCAGAGTACCTTGCTTATTCAACGATCTCAAATAGTATGCTAATTAATATTAATAATATCAAAAAATGTAAATAAATTATAGTAACAAAAAAGCCCCTCATACTTTTTATTTGAGAGGCCAGTTAAATCCTGTATTTATATAGTTTCAATCTATATTCAGTTAATGTTTGGCTTTGGGAAATTCAAATAAGTCATTTTACAATTACAAGCGAATATACAGGCTTTGCCGTTAAAGCTGTCATTTGGAGAAAACGTTCACATTATCAGCGTTCTAGACCGGAGATTGTTGCAGAGAACAACTAAATCGTGATTTTTCAGCTGAAAAGTTTAATGAAAGGTGGCTGGCCGATTTAACGGGATGCCTCCGACGGTATGCCGTCAACTGCTTGAAAACACTATAAAAAAACTGGACCCCATTTTTAGGAGTCCAGGTATATATTTTTTCTTTTTTTCAGCTGTCACTTGACGGGTGCAGATCATTATCGACAGCCTCTATATATATTTATTTGCTGTTTAGAAATCTTGACTCATCACAGCCCAAAACGCTTCTTTTACTGCATCTATAATTTTTGCGGGTTCTTTTGCATCTCCAATAATCATTGTTTCTATTCCGTCTTGTTTTAACATATAAAACAACTCCGTACCATAGGGTTTCTGCCCTAATGCTAATACAACTTTATCCACATCGATTGCATGGATCTCATCATCTTTTTCAAAGGTTACCCTGCCTTGTTCAATTTTCTTAACCGTAGAATTTACTTTTATGTCAACCCCTTTTTCCTCAAAGTCTGCTAACATATCTACCCTAACAATTGCATTAAGGTTGGGTGCCACCTCAGGTAACATTTCAATAATAGTTACCTTGTTTCCTTTTTCAATCAACATTAAAGCTACTTCACACCCTACAGTGCCGCCTCCGATAATAGCTATATCACTATTTTCTGGAATAGCTTACCAATTTAATTCTAATTGAAAACTATATTTATACTATTTCATTTTCTCTTCAAAAATACTGAGAAACTCTTTTATATAATCCTCACTAATCAGTCTTTTTGTGTATTTCAATAAACTTTCTACTTCTTTCTCATCCTTTCCAAGGTAGAAATAATAACCTCTTAAAGCATAATCAACAAATTCATCTGTTGACATATTCAATTTATTTTTTGATAAAAGCGAAATCAATTGAGAAAATATTCCACTTACCGCAAACATTGCCAGTTTTTTTCGCTCTGAAAATGGATTGCGAATCATAAAATAATCATAGTTTTCTATTGTAATGATTAACATATTATTAATTAAATTAACATCTCTATATATGGGCAAATATAAGTTTTTATAAGCAGGTTTTATATCAACAATTCTGAAAAGAAGCCTAAAAAATAAATTAACATCTAAATTCTCCAATTGTTCATCCGTAAGTGTTTTTAAAAAAAATATATTAGCCTCGCGTACTAAATCAAGATAAACATCAATAAGTAAAAGTTCCTTTTGATTGTAATAATGATAAAGCAAAGATCTGGTAATTCCACACTCTTTCGCAATATTCCTTGTTGTTACATTGTCATATCCATATTTTAAAAACATATTAAAAGATATTTTTTTAATTTTCTCCCTTTGTTCGTAATTAATTGGTCTTCCCATAATACCTACCTTTCATATTTTTAATATATACTTTCGTATCTGGCGCCTTTATTAATGGGGCTATTTCGAAAATTTGATTTTTTGTATCTCTACTACACACTCCACATGGATCGAGTTGATAGAATTGATGTCTGCTGGCTATTTTTTATAGCATCT
>LFSJ01000112.1:0-1012 GCA_001512695.1 Tepidanaerobacter sp. DTU063
CAGACTCTCAGACATAACGATTAAAGCACGTTGTCATTGTAGAACGGTACATTCTATGTTGAGTGATTCAACGCGCAGCGGAGGGTACGTATGAAGGTTAACCAGTTGAAGGCAGGAGTTATTCTATCCTATAGTTCCATGATCTTGGGATATGTCATAGCAATAGTATATACTCCAATCATGCTGCGCCTTTTAGGGCAAAGTGAATATGGTTTATATAACCTAGTAGCTTCAGTGGTTAGTTACTTGGGTTTACTTAGTTTCGGATTTGGCAGTGCTTATGTGAGGTTTTACTCTCGATATAAGGTTGAAGACAACGAACGAGAAATAGCTAAACTAAATGGAATGTTCATGGTTATTTTCTCGGTTATCGGTGTTATAGCTGTTCTTGCTGGCTTGGTCTTAGTTGCTAATACGGAAAATATCTTTGGTGAAAAACTATTACCTCATGAGATGCAAACAGCCAAGATATTGATGACAATTATGGTGTTCAATATCGCCTTATCGTTTCCAGCTAGTGTGTTCAATTCGTATATAACAGCTAACGAGAAATACGTATTTCAAAAACTAATACAGATGATAAAGACCGTGGTCAGTCCGTTTGTTATGCTCCCCGTTCTTTTAATGGGGTATAAGTCCGTTGGGATGGTGGTTGTTACCACTTTGCTCACCATTGTAGTGGAAATTAGTAATGCGGTTTTTTGTCTTAAGCGATTGAATATGAAGTTCTCATTTCGTGAATTTGACTTTGCTCTAATGAAAGAGATGACAGTATTTTCCTCTTTTATTTTCATGAACATGATTATTGACCAGGTAAATTGGAACGTTGACAAATTCTTATTGGGTCGCTTTCGCGGCACGGTTGCTGTAGCGGTTTATGGTTTAGCTGCCCAGTTGAACTCATATTATATGTCTCTATCAACAGCTATTTCTAGTGTTTTTATACCTAGGGTGAACAGAATGGTAGCGACTACCGATGATAACAAGCAGTTGACAGAGTTATTTACGCGAG
>LFSJ01000112.1:1020-1905 GCA_001512695.1 Tepidanaerobacter sp. DTU063
GAAATACAAAAGGCCAAGAACATGCATCAATTTCGCTCTTGGGTCTACTTTTTTATTGCCATCGGAAACTTAATAATCAGCATTCCCCTTACTTACTGGTATGGTGGAATTGGTAGTGCATTTGGCACAGCACTTTCCTTACTAATCGGAAATGGTCTGATTATGAATTGGTATTATCATAATCGCGTCGGTCTTGATATGAAGTATTTCTGGTCTGAAATCCTGAAGTTCATACCTTCACTTATTGTTCCAACCATTGTGGGGCTGATACTAACTTCAGTCATGAATATACAAAAGGTTGGCGGGTTTCTGCTCGCTGGGTTGAGTTACACCATTGTCTTTGCTCTTTCTATGTGGCTTGTTGGGATTAATGATTACGAAAAAGGGTTGATTGCTGGACCAGCGAAGCGGGCGTTTTCTAGATTAAGGCGAAGAATTGATCGAATGGCTTAGAGCCAAAGGTTGCAAGGAACGGAGAATCTCATGATTACAATCACCGACAAAGAAAATTGTATGGGTTGCTATGCTTGTGCAACGATTTGCCCCAAGACATGCATTTCTATGGAAAGCGATAACGAGGGTTTTTGGTACCCCGTTGTTGACCATGCCCGATGTATCGAGTGTGGAATGTGCGTGAAGGTCTGTCCAATTATACAAACACCGCACAAAGAACGTGAACAGGGAACAAAACCTTTAGCATATGCCGCCTATAACAAAGATGACACGGTCCGATTAGACAGTTCATCAGGAGGTTTGTTCACTCTTATAGCTGAAGAAGTTTTGAGTGTTGGTGGAGTAGTCTTTGGTGCACGTTTTGACGATCGGTTCAATGTAATTCACGATTATGTCGAAAAAGTAGATGAATTGTCCAAATTCCGAGGATCG
>LFSJ01000095.1:0-3778 GCA_001512695.1 Tepidanaerobacter sp. DTU063
CGCAGTATTTTCAAGTACTTCAAACTCCATTGTATCGGTATCAGCAATGATAAAATATTCAGCCCTTCCAAACCGCGGATCCATCATACTTTCCATGGAATTACCCTTTGATGATATCGCTACCAACATAGTTTTCCCTCCATTATGCTTTTTTTAGGTTTTCAACTTCATCAACAAGCCTTGCCCACAAATTTTTAATCTCATTTGTTATTACTTTATTGCCGGCCTCAATGGGAGTTTTAAATTCCTGTAAAGCTTTAACTATAGATGGTTCAAGAGGTATCTTACCTATAACAGGATACCCATTGTTTTCACAGTACTCTTCTATCTCTGATGTCACTTTTAGATTTAAATTATATTTATTTATACATACAAATGCAGGTACACCAAAATGCTTAGCTACGCCTAAAACTCTTTCTAGATCACTTTGACCGGACTTCGTAGGTTCAGAAACCACAACTACTGCATCCGTTCCTGTAATAGAAGCAATAACAACACAGCCTATACCTGGAGAACCATCAATCAGTAACCATTCTTCGTCCTTTTTATAAGCGTTTACATTCTTTCTTACTTCTGTTACAAGTCTTCCTGATCCTTCTGCCCCAATGTCAAGGAGGGCATGGGAAAAAGTGCCTCTCGAGGTATTGGACACATAAGTTTCGCCGGTTTTTACTTCTTCCAATTTTATTGCATTTTGAGGGCATACTAATGTGCAAGCTCCACAACCTTCACATTTCATGGGTTTTATTTCAAATTCTTCACTTATGGCATCAAACCTGCATGTTTTTCTGCATAAACCACACTTTATGCAAGCTGATGAATCAATTACAGCTTCTTTAGCACCAAAAAAGTCTCTTTTTTTTAAGATTTCACCTTGCAGAAGAATATGCAAGTTTGGTGCTTCCACATCACAGTCAGCCAGCATTTTGTTTTGAACAAGCAAACTAAGTGATGATACTAGGGTGCTTTTTCCTGTTCCACCTTTTCCGCTTATAAATACAATCTGCTTCACTTATGAGCACCCCCTTCAATTTTTTCATACAGCTTTTTAAATTTTTCGTTCCATAAATCATTAATTTCAACTGGGAGTATACCTTTTGAATAACCTTCGGCAATTTCTTTGGAAAAAGGAATTTCCATTAAAATTTCAATACCTTCACTTTGACAAAAATGGTGTATCGACCTATTATCATTAGATGCTTTATTTAACACAACGCCAAAAGGTATTCCCATCTTTTTTACAAGCTGTACCGCAATTTTAATATCATGAAGGCCAAAGGGTGTAGGCTCTGCTATTAATACACAATAATCACAGCCTTCGATGGAATTTACCACCGCACAGGATGCCCCTGGCGGGCAATCCAATATAACGAACCTGTCCTCTTTGATGCGCTTTTTTAATTCATTTATAATAGGTATGCTAATAGGCTCACCTACATCGAGTTTCCCCTGGAGAAATGTGCCGTCCTCATTTGCCTCAACTACACCGATGGTCCTCTCCACTTCTAGGATCGCATCATTGGGACAAGCTATTTTGCACGCCCCGCAATGATGGCAGATTTCAAGAAATACAAGGACTTTATCCTTCACTACAGCTATAGCATTAAATTGACATGCCTTAGCACAGAGACCACAAAAATTGCATTTGGTCATATCTATTTCCGGGACTAATACTTTTACCGGCGATTTTTCTTTTAACTCGGGCTTTAAAAAGATAGCTCCATTAGGTTCTTCCACATCGCAATCTATGTACTGACATGAGGGAACAACTGCTGCCAAACTTGCAGAAACGGTTGTTTTGCCTGTCCCTCCCTTTCCGCTCAAAACCGCTAGCTTCATTCTTTACCTCCTAACAAGACCAAGCTTAATTTGAATATTACTCAAATCATGGCCAGTGTAGCCAAAAGCTTGTTTTGGAAATCCTTAATTCATCCTTGTCTTTTCATACAGTCTTTGCAATATCCAAAGTACCAACATGATATTTTAGTTATAATAAAATCTCTAATATTATCATTTTCTATTTGAGAGGATATGGTTTCTTTTTGAATAGGTACTTCAAAAATCTTTCCACATCCCAAGCATATATAATGATAGTGAACATCGTTGTCTTCTGCTAACATTTCATATCTTGCAGCTTCTCCTGGTAAATTAAATTTTTGTAAAATACCCTCTTCGCAAAACAGTTCTAATGTGCGATATACTGTAGCTAATCCAATGGTTGGCATAATTTTTTTTGTCTTTAAAAATATTTCTTCTGCCGTTAGATGTTTATTATTACTATTTGCTATAACTGAAAATACTGTTTCTCGTTGAGGTGTCCATTGCAGTTGTTTTTTCCTTATTTTTTCGGCTAGAGCAGGTTCCATTTCTTCACCACCTTTTGCCTGGGAAATTCTTTATAAAAATTTGGCGGAAGCAAAGCCGCCTGCCTCCGCCAAGATCTATCTTCTTTAGTCTTCGCCCTCTTTTTCTTCCTTTTCCAGTTCTTCCAATCTAGCCTCTATTTGTTTAAGTTGCTCTTTTAGAATTTTTGCATCCTGTGCAAGAATCTCAGCCTCATACTTCGGTTCAAGCTCGGCAGCCGGATATGCCGCCATGGGATCAAAAAGGGGATATCCCCTTACCCAGTATGGTAATCCAGTGGCATATGCGTGCCACCTCCAGCCTCTGCCCCGGCCAAAGCCCGGCCCAAAGCCGTAACCTGCTCCCCTTGGCCAGACCCTCCAGGCAGGGTTCATGTAGCCTGGCACGGGGTATCCTGCACAAAAGCCTGCCCCTCTACCGGTCATTGGCCCAAAACCTGCGGGTCCTCTTCTATCACCTCTGGGCATGTCTCCACCTCCTTCCGAGGATTATTTCTTTAAAAGATTATGGTCATTTGTTCATAACTTTGATTTTATTATAATACTATTATGGACTTATGTCAATAATGATATTCTTTTATTTTTATATATAATCCATATGGATATAGTTCTCAATTTTTATGAATCTCATAATGTAACAAAAATTTCTGTTTTTTGTTATATTGTTACCTTTGCTCTGACAGTTTCCTCATATAAAATGTTTCATTTTGGTATTCAAATTTTATAATCTTTTGCTCATCAATGAGCTTTTCTACTACATTCCAGTTGCTGTTACATTTTTGCAGCAATGTCTCAACTGCCGGTTTTTTCATTGGATGCACTGCCGTAATATTCATGTTGTTTATCCCAACACTTCTTCCCAATCGCCTTGATGGAACAGGACCAAATACTATCAATTGGCTTCCTCCTCAATTATATTTAATAACTGTGTCCTTCACATTAACACCGATTTCTTTTGCTATAACAGGGCATTTGGCTATTAACATAAAAAATATATTGCTGTTTTCACTTAACCCTTCAAAATTTCCCTGACCTTTTGAAATAACTAAATCATGTTCTTTTATCCACTCTTTTACAACATCTTCCCATCGATTAGGGCCGGTGCCTTCCTGACCGTTCCCTATTTTATAAAAAACTACATTAGGAAGCTTGTCTATTCCTACCTCATAAGCATCTTCAATCATAGCATCATTAATTATAGGGCCGCCTTTCACTACAAATGAAATATGATTGAAAGGCTTACCTCTAATTGTTATCATTTCTTGAATAAACATTTTATCTAGTGCTATTTCTCCGGCATTGTCAGCAAAATACAAAAGGCTCTCTGCAGACATAACTTTTTCTGATAATATGTCAAAATCATTAATAGCCGGCTCTTTATTTAATACCTCTTTTATTGTTTTTCCTAAATCAAA
>LFSJ01000095.1:3894-13286 GCA_001512695.1 Tepidanaerobacter sp. DTU063
TTGTTGGCAATTTCATCCGGTGTAAGTTCCCAACTAGTGTCGCACAAAAGAATCATAACTTTTCTCAGTATCTTTGATTTAAGCTTATCATCCAGATCTTTTACTGTAAACAAAACCTGTTTTTGAAAGCAGGGTATACAGTCTAAAAATAGTTTCATTTAATTTTGCTCCCTTCATTCTTCCTTTTCACTAACCTGATTTAGTGATTATAATTATATTATTGTTGTGAACATATGTCAATTACGGCCAGAATTGATTTACATAATCAGAAATGCTATTATATAAAAAAGTTAATGAACTTATGACCAAAACTTTTTATAGTTTTTAAAACAATTGAAAAGGAGTATGGATATGAAATTTAAAGCCACGGTTCTTTGTGAAAATTATGTGATTGGCAATACAGGTGTTATTGCTGAACATGGATGGTCAATATTTTTTGAAACAAATCACGGGAATTTCCTCTTCGATACTGGCCAGGGCAAGGCTATCATTAACAATGCACGGATATTTAATATCGACCTTTCCTCAGTTAAGGCCATCATGCTCAGCCATCATCACTTCGACCACACCGGAGGTCTCCTTGATGCCTTATCAGTTACAGGGCAGGTAGATGTATATGCCCATCCTGAACTTTTCAAGGAAAGTTATTCAGTTAGGGAAAATGACAAAAAAAGATATATAGGAATCCCCTTTGCCAGGCCTATATTAGAGAGTTATGGAGCCCAATTTAAATTCAATACTACTTGGCAGGAAATCTTGCCGGGAATTTATTTAACAGGAGAAATACCGAGGATCACTGAATTTGAAAATGGAGACAAAAATCTTGTTATTCAAAAAGGCAATCAGTTTGAGCAGGATCCCATTATGGACGACCAGGCTTTGGTTATCAAAACGGAAAAGGGCCTGTATCTAATACTTGGTTGTGCCCATTCAGGTATAATAAATACCTTAAACTATGTCATTGAAAAAACAGGGGAAGACCACTTTTGCGCAATCGTAGGAGGTACTCACTTAGGTTCAGTGAGCAAAGAGCAACTGCACAAAAGTGTGGAAGCATTAAAAAAATATGATATTGACAGTATAGGAGTTTCACATTGTACAGGACTAAATGCCTCCATGATTTTAGCTCGAGAGTTTAAAGAAAAGTTTTTCTTCTGTAATGTAGGAACTGTAATTCAAAGCAAATAGCTCCAAGCCAAAATTAATAAATTTTGTCATTAAATTGTTTTTACAAAACAACTTTTCCCGGGAAATGTCAAAATATGAAATCCCCCTGCTTTTCAGATTGTAGATAATGAAGAATATAATCATATTAATATTCATAAAATAGTTGTGTAACCTTTTTGCCCGCGTTTTGTCCCGTTGACTCATTTCTGAACAGGTTAGTTCTTGCTGCGCTATAGGTAACATTGTCCCTATTTATAAAACTTTCAGTTTTGGGAAGGATTTTTGTTATTTGCGTAGAATATATAGTACTAGAAATAGATTACTCATCATTGATGAGGAGGTGATTGCTTTCAGCGCAATTTAAAGACTTTTGCAAATTTTCGGTTTATACTTTGAAAAATGATAGGGGGATTTATATGACGCTTGCACACTGGATTTATGCGTTAGGAACTGTTACTGTTGTAATAACCATGATTTTGCGCCGCAACGTTCTCATTCCATGTATTGTTTCCACTTTGCTGATAGGATTGATTTATCACGGTTCTTTAGTATCAGCTGCTCAAACAGTATTTAGAGCAAATATGGCGGCACTGGGTGAAGTGGGAAGTGTATTTATCATCATAGGGCTCATGTATGCAATGCTTCAATCCATAAGTGTAACTGGAGCCGACGAACTACTCGTTGTTCCGTTTAAAAAGTTTATGGTCTCACCTCTTATCAGTTATGTTGTCATTGCACTGGCAACCTTTGTAGTTTCTGTTTTCTTCTGGCCAACTCCGGCAGTTCCTCTGGTAGGTGCTTTGCTTGTTCCGGTTGCGGTTAAAGCAGGCTTGCCTCCAATGGCCGGCGCTATTGCCATAGCCTTAGCCGGTCAAGGTATGGCACTTTCATGTGATATCGTAATTCAGGGTGCAAATATGCTCTCTGCAACAGCAGCTGGCATACCGGTAGAAATGATTAATTATCGTGTAATGATTCTCTCGCTATCCATTGGAATACCCGCACTTGCCATCGGATATTATATGATGAAAAAAGAAATTGCAGAGTTTAAGGGAATTGAAGCGGATGAAGTAGCCGCTGCTGATGAGTCAAGTGCTAAAGAACAGCCCCAAGAAAGGGAATACCGCGGTAAAGAGTATGCACCTTTCTTGATGTGGTTCTTGATTATCGCCATGGCCCTTGTCATAATTGCAATGTTCCGCTTTAACATAACTGGCGGCGATGCCTCGGCCTTATTGGGCGGAACTGCAGTTTTAATAATGACCGTTGCTACCATGCTTGTTGATGGTGTTAACAGCCTTGATGTGATAGCCGACCACCTAACTGATGGTCTGGTATTTGCATTCAGAGTAATGGGTCAAATTCTCCCAATAGCCGGTTTCTTCCTGTTGGGCAATCCAGAAGCAGTAGCTGGAATCCTGGGAGAAGGAGCACCCGGATACCTCTTTGATATCGGGCAAATGATTGCTCAAACCATTCCAGCAAAAGGTTTCCTTTCAGCCTTCGGAATACTAATTCTCGGCATAATTACAGGTCTCGATGGCTCCGGTTTTTCCGGCCTGCCCATGACAGGAACTCTGTCTGGCGCTATAGCCGGCGGCGATACAGCCGTTGCAGCAGGCCTTGCTGCGCTAGGTCAAATGGGTGCCATCTGGTCCGGTGGCGGCACCTTCGTAGCTTGGAGTTCTCTCGTGGCGGTAGCAGGTATCGTAGGTGTTCCGGTACTAGATTTGGCAAGGAAGAACTTCATACCGGTCATCATAGGTATGATAATTTCCGTCATAGTGGCCGTATTATTCCTGATGTAAAAAAAGCGGGGTCATCCCCGCTTTTTTATATTAATGATGTCTACTTCAGTGGATATATTAGCCAACCGAGGCTTCCCCAAAAAACCGGACCCGCCTTTTAAAGCAATTGCAAAACTGTACCTTGGATTCCGGAAGACCCAAAGTTTGCTTGTCATCGGAAAAACTTTATAATTCGCCGAACCTTCCATTTATTATTAAACACTGCACGTTTTGACAGCATAACACCACATCCTGCAAAGCAAACTAATATTGAATTAATGAAAAACATCTAGCCCAAGGAGGGTATGTTATGGCAAGAATTCACTGCAGTGTATCCAACTGTCACTATTGGAAAACCGGGAATATCTGTGATGCCTCGGAAATCATGATTACTTCCGACACCATTGGTAACACTAGGCCGGACAGTTTTGATGCTCCCCAAGCCAGCACAGCACCGGAAACACCCGTAAATTCCTGCATGGAAACCTGTTGTAAAACCTTTGTCGCATCCAGCTCCCAGGCTCTCCAGGCAGATGGGGTTTACAGGAAGTAATACTTAAAGCGGCTTAAATCAGCCGCTTTAGTATTTAAGGACTTATCTTGGTCATGCCGCCCATATACTCTCTCAATACTTCCGGAATCAGCACCGAACCGTCAGCTTGCTGGTAGTTTTCAAGAATCGCAGCCGTTGTCCTGCCCACCGCAAGACCGGAGCCGTTTAATGTATGCACGTACATTGGCCTTGCGCCCTTTTCAGGCCGATACTGTATTTTGGCGCGGCGGGCCTGAAAATCTTTAAAATTGCTGCAGGAAGATATTTCTACATAACGGTTGTAACTGGGCATCCACACTTCGATATCATAGGTTTTGGCTGAACTAAAGCCCAGGTCTCCCGTGCAAAGCACCACCACTCTATAGGGAAGACCCAGCAGCTTTAGCACTTCTTCCGCATCGGCTGTCAGTTTTTCCAGTTCATCCATTGAACTCTCCTGGTCAGTAAACTTGACCAGCTCAACCTTGTTGAATTGATGCTGACGGATAAGGCCCCGCGTATCCCTGCCGGCTGACCCTGCCTCGGCCCTAAAACACCCGCTGTAAGCTACATAATAAATGGGCAAGGCCTCCTTTGGCAAAATTTCGTTGCGGTGCAAATTCGTCACCGGCACTTCAGCAGTGGGTATTAAAAAGTAGTCCTGATTGTTAAACAGTTTAAAGGCATCTTCTTCAAATTTTGGAAGCTGCCCCGTGCCGGTCATGCTGTCACGGTTTACAATAAATGGCGGAAAGATTTCCGTGTACCCGTGCTTTTCTATGTGCAAGTCCAGCATGAAATTGACCAGGGCCCTTTCAAGGCGTGCACCGGCGCCCTTATACACGGTAAATCTTGAGCCGGTAATCTTAGCTGCCCTTTCAAAATCCAGGATATCTAAGTCGACGCCGATATCCCAGTGGGCTTTAGGTTCAAAATCAAACTTGGTCGGCTCCTGCCAGCGACGGACTTCCATGTTGTCCGCATCGCATTTTCCGATGGGCACCGAGTCATCGGGAATGTTGGGGATGGTAAGCAGGATGTTTTGAAGTTCTGCTTCCACCTGGCTGACCTTGTCATCCATTTCCTTGATTTTTTGTGATACTTCCTTCATCTGTGCTATAATGTCATCTACTGCTTCGCCGGCTTTCTTCTTGCGTGCAATTTCATCAGATACCTGGTTCCTTTGGCTCTTTAATTTCTCTACTTCAAAGAGCAAATTGCGGCGTTCTTCATCAAGATTTAGAAACTTGTCCAGGTCAGCTGCAGTGCCGCGATTTTCTAACGCTTCCCTGACCTTGGCCGGATTTTGCCTTAAGTACTTTATATCCAGCATAGCTTAACCTCCCTGAATAAATATTGTATGGTTAAAAGCGATACAAAAAATCCCCTCACCCTCAAGGGGCGAGAGGACCCGCGTTGCCACCCTTATGTATTACTTAATTGAATAACGGAACGATGAAAATTCCGGTATCTCTTCAGAGATACAGCTCCAGAGCGGAATTGGGCACCAGCTTTTACCGACTTGCACCTCCCGCCGGCTCTCTGAAAAAAGCAAAGTGCTTACTTTTCTCCTTCCTTGCCGTTAGCTTCCCTATTTTTGTACATTATTATACTCAACGGCAAGGGTAAAATCAAGTAGAGCGATTAATTCGTCATATAGTGCTTATTCTTTTCTTCTCTGTTGTTGTTTGTAAACAAGCTTTTTAAAAGTTCGGTATCAGTCAGCAAAAAACTCGTATTTCGCACGTTTTGCACCTTGATATAAGAGTCCGACCTCACTATTGCAACTGAATATAGTCATGCCCATTGCCTTACATTTTCTCAAGAAGTCTATCTTGGACGAAATTATTCCTGAGGGTTTGTTAGATTTCTCAGCTGCCTTAATAACCTTTTGAATAGCGGATTCCATCTTAGGATTGTCAAAAACTCCTGGCAAACCATAATCTGCAGCTAAGTCATTAGGACCCATCAGCAATCCGTCTATACCCTCTACCGCAGCAATTTTTTCTGCATTTTGTACCCCTATATCAGTCTCTATCTGAGCGAAAAACAAAGTACGGCGATTGGCTTTGTCCATATAACTATTTATTTCTCCAGGATTATATTCGCTGTGAGGTCTCATGAGGGAAATCCCCCTAGAACCAAGAGGCGCATATTTTCCCAGCTCAATAAGTTTTTGAGCAGCTTCAACCGTCTCTGTCATAGGAGCCAAAATCCCATCTGCACCAATCAGCACTGCTATTATCATTAAATCTACAGGTCCGTCAGATTTATCAGGTGTTTTAAGTTCAATGGGTAATATTTCATTGTTTATCGTCATTGAGTTCGTTCTATATTTTTCATCATCAGCTACTATTGCGAAAACTTTTGTTTCGGGACAATTCTTTACAATCAATTGTGTATATACTGCACCTACAGAACCAAGCCCAAGAATTGCTACACTGTTAATTCCTTCCATATTGACCCCCAATCTGTCGCAAAAGCTAAGTGATACTTGTGGTTTATAATTAGACAAGGAATATATGTACAAAGACCTGTATAATTTTTTATGTCAAAAGACAACAACATTTTATAAGCCTATTAATGTCCACATAAAGTCCTTTTTGAACTAAACTTATGTAGGAAATCTATTATTAATCATTGTTAAAAAATGAAAGATAATTATAAGATTTATTGTTATCTGTATTTATATTAATACATCATTAGAATGAACAATGCAAGCTAAAATGCCGTAGATATACATGGTGATTCATAATTATTCTATCTTTTCTTATTTTTGTTCCATTTATTACAGTCCTTCATAACTAGTTTTTCATTCTCGTTGCTTTCTCTTTTGAAGGGCTGAATTTTATTTGTCAAAGTTTTTTTTGTTATGTATAATACCATTAGGATCCAAGTGTCAATTGTAGACAAAATTTATCGATTTTTGAAATCCTTAAAATTCAAGAATAAATGGCAACCGCTTTTTGCACTTTGATAATGGAGGTTTTTGTTGATGAGTGAAAGAATAAAAGAGCTAGCTATTATGGGGCTATTTTCGGCACTTCTAGTTATAGCCACCGTGGTGCTTCGCTTCCCGGTTCCTACTTTTAATCTTTACTTTAACCTGGGGGAAGCGATAATTTATTTAACTGCACTTCTTTACGGCCCCGTTTGCGGTGCCTTAATAGGAGGTGTAGGTTCTGCCCTCTCGGATATCATTGGAGGCTATCCCGTATGGGCACCGATTACTTTCATCATCAAGGGCCTTGAGGGATACATTGTAGGCAGTATAGCCAGAAAGAATAGGTTATTGGCCGTAGCTCTCGGAGGAGCTACTATGATGGCAGGTTACGCTTTGGCGGCAGGTCTTTTGTACGGAATAGGAGCGGTTCCAATAGAGCTTGCCGGAGATTTTGTCCAGGTTTCGGCGGGCGCCGTTATCGCTCTGTTTTTGCATAGCAGGTTAAAAAACATCTCAATTAATGATGAAGATAGATTCTGAGGTGATAATATGCTTTGTGCAGGGAAAGTCCCCCCGGACATTTTAAAATCCAGCGTTTATCCATACATGGGTCAGCTTAGAAAAGAAGTCCTGGTTCACTCGGGTTTCGGTGAAGATTCCAGCATCATTGATTTCGGCGACAAAGTTGCTGTTGTTTCCACCGACCCCATAACCTGTGCCGATATCCACAGCGGCCATCTTGCGGTGTACGTATCCTGCAATGATGTCGCCGCCTGCGGTGCAAAACCCATCGGGATTCTTATCACCTTACTCTTACCCGTAGGGTCCGATGAGAGTATCCTGAAAAAGCTGATGTCAGGGATTCACGAGGCTTCCAAGAAAATTGGCATAGAGGTCCTCGGCGGGCACAGTGAGATTACTCCATCCGTAGTAAGGCCAGTTATTTCGGCTACAGCCATCGGCATTGCCGATAAGGACAAGTACGTGACATCCTCCGGTGCCAGGCCGGGCGACGATATAATAGTAACAAAATTCCTCGGCCTTGAAGGTTCGGCCATACTCGCTTCCGATTTTGAAGATTATCTAAACGGTAAGCTTTCAGAGGAAGCCATTAAGACCGCTCAGGGCTTTTTAGAAAAAATAAGCGTTATAGATGAAGGGGTAATTGCAGCTGAAGTCGGCGTCTCTGCAATGCACGACATTACTGAAGGGGGCCTGCTGGGAGCCTGCTACGAAGTGGCACATGCCTCAGGGGTAGGTGTAGAAGTCTACCAGGACCTGCTCCCGCTCTTGCCCGAAACCCGGGAGATATGCCGAGTATTTGGGATTGACCCCCTAGGCCTCATTTCAAGCGGCTCGATGCTCATATGCACGCCAAGAGCCGAGGAAGTCGTGGAAGCCCTAAAAAGCAACAACATCCCCGCGACCGTAATTGGCAAGGTAACATCCGGCGGCAATTACATAGTTACACAGGAAGGCAAGCGACCTTTACTCCCCCTTGAAAGGGACGAGCTCATAAGGGCAACAGAAAAAGTTCAGAAGCCATAACATTCGAAAGCAGAGGAATCGTCCCCTCGCTTCCCAAAAAACTTTAATCTGCAATACTTTTTTGCATAAAATTTTCTAAAAGGGGAATGATAAGGATATAACCTTCTCAAAGGGGGACGAGCTTATGGGTGATATAGACATCTTCGCACAGCTGTCCGACATGAAAATGGTAGACTATAAAAATACTCTGGCCATAGTAAGCCTCATAGAAGTTTTAAAGGAAAAGGGAATAATCGGAGAAAATGATGTGAGCCTTAAAGCAAGAGAACTGGACTCGCTGACAAAACACAATCGTATGCCAATTAAGCGCTAAAGTGAAAGAGCAGCACCTGGAGGTGCTGCTCTTTTATACCGTAATTTCATCTCTTTCCTTATGAAAATCCAAGTATCTTTTATATGACATCCTTACAAGAGATTTATCCTGACTGTAAGTAATCTTTTCCAAGGCTTCTTCTATAGGGAAAAAACCGCCGTCGAAAAAGTTCAGATTGGTATTGGGGCTGCAAGAGTCACTTACGGCTTCCATCAAGAACCATGTGATCTGATTGCATACCGGCCTTTGCCTGGTAACAGAATAAAATTCGTAGCAAGTTTCTCCTACATAAGATAAGATGCGGGCATTTACTCCAGCCTCGAGCTTTACTCTTTCGATAGCTGTCTCCTGGGCCAGTCGACCGGGCCTGATAACTCCCTTAGGCAATACCCATTCAGACTTTTCGTTTTTAAGTATCAATACGCGATTTTCGAAGAACACGACACCACCGGAACACACTCTTGTAAGCATGACATGCCTCCTTATATTTTCTTGCCTAAGTTCCCCATTTGATATATAAACTTTCATGGAAAACCCAGGATAATTTACAACACAGAATTTTATTACTGTTACCATTTCGACATCTTATGTATAAAATCCTTCTTGTTTTTTTTGGAATTCCTAATAATCACTACTTTATTTAATACTACATTTCACCCATATTCCAAGTTTATACTGTCCTTTTTCCATAGTCTTTCCAATTAATTCGCAAATTATCTTACAAATTACCTCTTCCGGACCATACAATACTATCCACTACTTTGAAATTCGGCTCCGGGTAAACAATGCTTTATTAATGTTATGCAGGATACCGCTGTACATATAATATTCATGGGAAAATATTTTGCCATAAAAAATATGTAAATCACTTAATTTTCACTTAATTTTGTACATAAAAAATGGCTCCTCGAGCAGGATTCGAACCTGCGACCCTTCGGTTAACAGCCGAATGCTCTACCGCTGAGCTATCGAGGAACACTCTTTGTATATAGTTAAATTCTCGGCAGCGACCTACTCTCCCAGGATATACCTAGTACCATCGGCGCTGGAGGGCTTAACCTGTGTGTTCGAGATGGAAACCGGTGTTTCCCCTCCGCTATG
>LFSJ01000140.1 GCA_001512695.1 Tepidanaerobacter sp. DTU063
TATCAGGGTCATACTTTAGCAGCCTGAGATTGTCTCCATCGCTTTCCTTATAGGGCATGGTGGTTGAAAAACTGCTAAAGCGGACATTTTGGCTTAAAACCTGTATGAATTCGGACTTGACCTTCGTCCTGCCCAATCTCTGCCTTAAGCCTTGGGCCAGAAGCGGCTCCACTCTGCCTAAAATTACATCTGCTGTCTCATCGCTTCTGTAGTCATCGATGCCGACGTCATGCAGCGTGATATCTGCCCATTTGGAATAGGTCTCGAGAGTTCCAATCCTGTCATTTCTTCTGCCCTCAAAGCGGATTTTTCTCGTCAAAACCTGTTGCCCCATTATCTCATCAAGGTCAAGTTCCAAAGACTTCCTGTCAGTATAGCGCCTGTCCAGAATCAAAGTGTCTTGGCTTACATGAAGATCGCTTACAACTTGACCAAATCTATATTCACCCTTAACCTTGTATTCTTCGTTGGGAACGTGACTTCCTGCCCTGACTACACTTAAAGCACCAAACACTTCAAACTCATGGTCAGCGTCATTTAGCACGAGGATCGTGTAAATACCCGGCTTTAA
>LFSJ01000171.1:0-11002 GCA_001512695.1 Tepidanaerobacter sp. DTU063
AACCTGGCAAACGAAACGTCCCCTTGGCATGTTGGCATTTCCCAAAGGCATGCCGTCTTTACGCGTGCGATATTGACAGCGAAATACAAAATAAGTATAATCAAAGCTAGATTCTACAGAGGAGGTATACTATGGGCGCAGAATATGTTACACAATATATAAAAACTAATAGAACTTTCACTGCAATTCGAAAGTACGGATGGCTTTTTACTTTGTTGGTGGCCATAGGTGGTTTATTTGAACCGAAACTCGGCCTTCTCGTGATTTTTATTATGGCAGGCCTCATGACTACATCTTTCTTTAGCGGCAGGTATTGGTGCGGCAATATTTGTCCCCATGGCTCATTGTTTGATACATTATTATTGTCTATAAGCCGAAATAGTAAAATACCTGAGTTTTTAAAATCAAAGTATTTCATTCTGGGCTTTTTTGTATTCTTTATGTTTAATTTTTCAAGGAAAATATTAAGTGTGTTTAACCAGTGGGGAGTTTATGATTTTTTAGATAAACTCGGATTTGTTTTTGTATCAACATATTTAATGGTATTGATAGTAGGCGGCGCACTGGCTGTGTTTATTACTCCAAGGACCTGGTGCCAGTTTTGCCCCATGGGCACCATGCAGAAATTATCTTACAGCCTGGGAAAATTGGTTGGAGTGGCCGATAAGACCGAAACAAAAGTTACTATTTCCAATCCCGATAAATGTATTAAATGCGGCAAGTGTTCAAAAGTTTGTCCTTTCCAATTAACCCCTTATTTAGAGTTTGATGAAAACAATGAATTTAGCAATATAGAGTGCATAAAATGTGCTACTTGTATTGAAAATTGTCCGCTAAAGCTTTTATCACTGGCAAACAGAGAGGAAGCCATGTAGCAACAAGAGACCTTGTGCAGGGTCTACGAGAGGGGGACGTTTTCAATCTGGCAAACGAAACGTCCCCCTGCCAGGTTTTAGTCTCCGCCGAGGAGGTTTTTCAAGCCGCCTCCCAGGAGGTTGGATTCACTCTTGACTTTGCCACCGCCCTTTTTCCCGGCTGCATAGATGCGGTTGGCCACCCGGCTGAAGGGAAGGGATTGGAGCCATACCTGGCCGGGGCCTTCAAGAGTGGCCAAAAACAAGCCCTCACCGCCGAATAGGGCGCTTTGTAAATTGCTGGCAAATGTCACATCATAGTCTATATCTGCAGTCATCGCAACTAAACAACCGGTATCCAGCTTGAGAACTTCTCCGGCCTGAAGTTCTTTTTTGATAATCGTGCCTCCGGCATGGAGGAAGGCCAGGCCATCTCCTACCAGGCGCTGCATGATGAAGCCTTCTCCGCCGAATAAACCCGCACCCAGTTTCTTCTGGAAAGCTATTTCAATGGCAATCCCCTTGGCAGCACACAAGAATGCATCTCGCTGGCAGATAAGCTGGCCATCGCATTCACCGAGGTCTACGGGAATGACTTTGCCGGGGTAGGGAGCAGCAAAGGCTACAACTTTTTTACCGGAACCCATATTTGTGAAGGTGGTCATGAAGAGGCTTTCACCTGCGAGCACCCGCTTTCCGGCTCCAAGTACCTTATCCATGAAGCCTTTGCCCTTATCCCTGTCTGAGCCGTCACCGAATACCGTATCTGACCTAATGGCACTGTCCATGTACATCATGGCCCCCGCCTCGGCGACTACGGTTTCTTCCGGATCAAGGGAGATCTCCACAAACTGCATATCGTCACCGAAAATCTGAAAATCAATTTCATGAGCCCTTCGCATCAATAATTCCTCCTTTATTCTTAAAGTAATTCTATAAGTCTTGACTCGCTATGCGTTTCCTTCCTGTTGCCACAATGAGCCCTGCTGCAATTGCCAGGATCGCTGCACACCCGATGCCAATTTATAACGTTGAGTTAGAGGATTTATCGCGCCCTTCCTTTAGTAATTGAGCTATTTGCAATTGAAGGACCGCAAGGTTATGCAGTCCTTCAATTTCACACCTGTAATTCACAGCTCGTTCTGCTTTATACTTTTACTTAATCCTCATTATTCTGCTTGCTTGCCAATGGCGATGAACATGCTTTTGCCGGGTATGTCGTAGGAAAGATGAACCTTAATTTTTTCATTTGCGCCGGAATAAGATATCACTTCATTTGTGGTCATTTCAAAAGTATCCTTAGTAAAGTTCTTTTTGATATTCGCAAGGTAGTTTTCAAAAGCCCTTTGTTCTACTTCTTCAATAGCAATTGTGACAGTCTCCTCACTGCTCATAACAGCTTCAATCTTGCCGTCCCTGAACTCAGGGATGCTTTTGACCAAATCGTTATCCGGCCACTGCCCGCCACCGAACGTTAAGGAACCTTCTTTTCCTCCGATGGTTACCTTGTCTCCTTCTATATCAACCTTTTGGCCTGTTGCGCCTTCTATGATCTTTTCACCGATTGCCTCACCGATCTTGTTTTCGATCTTTTTTTTCACGCCGCATCCAGCTACCGAAAAAATGAGCGCCAACACAAGCAGCAGCACCAATAGCTTTTTCATGGCACACCTCCTTTGTTACTTTATTATGATCGACCAAGCCTTTGGCTTTCCGTCTACTTCAATTTATTAATTATTTACGTTATTGTAATCACCCAAGGGGTGATTAGGGTAAGAAAAGAGGGGTGATTTTTGGGGTGATTTATGATATAATATCTACGCTATAATTTATTAGAATATTTTAAATCGTAAAACTTGTCAAAAATTGTGGATTCCAATAGAAAGCTGTCGCAAGGGGGGGATTGCGATAGTAAAAGCGAAGCGGTTCTTAAGTGTTGTTTTGCTGTCTGTGAGTATGGCTCTTTTTTGTGGCTGTCAGGGTGACGATGATTTATTGGACCCCAGAAATCCCGTTACTTTAACCCTCTGGCATAACTATGGAGGGCAAATGAAAAATACGATGGATAAAATGATAGATGAGTTCAATGCAACCGTCGGAGCTGAAAAAGGCATCATAATCAACGTTACTTCCATATCCGGTTCTGCAAGCTTGCATGAAAAGCTGATAATGGCAGCATACGGGGACCCCGGAGCCCCGGAGCTTCCCGATATTAGTACCGCTTACCCGAAAACCGCTCTTATCTTGGCTGAAAAGGGGCTCCTCATAGATTTAGGGGAACAGTTCTCGGAGGAAGAACTGGCAGCGTACCTGCCTCGCTTTTTGGAGGAAGGTCGGATTAAAGATGGAAAGCTTTACGTTTTCCCAATAGCAAAATCTACAGAAGTGTTTTTTGTAAATAAAACGATATTTAATAAATTTGCCAGTGAAACCGGCATCGGTTTCAAAGATTTGGATACAATTGAGGGGATTATCAGGGCCGCAGAGAAGTATTATCAGTGGACTGACAGTCAAACTCCTGATATTCCCCATGATGGCAAGACGTTTTTTATGGTAGATTCCCTTTTCAATTTCACCCTCGTTGGCTGTAAACAATTGGCTTGTGACTTTATTAATGACAATCAAATTGACTGCTTTGTACCCGCATTTTCTAGGGTGTGGGATTGCTTTTATGAACCGGTACTCCGGGGATATGTTGCTATTTTTGACGGCTACAGCACGGACCTGATCAAAACAGGTGATATTGTGTGCTATACGGGTTCTACGGCGGGAGTGGCTTTCTTGCCTGCCAGGGTTACGTATCCGGACAACACGACAGAACCTACCGATTTTGCCATTTTGCCTTATCCAATCTTTGAAGGGGGTAAAAAAATCGCCGTACAGCGGGGGGCAGGTTTTTGTGTTTTAAAATCGACGAAAGAGAAAGAATATGCCGCCGGAATTTTTCTCAAATGGTTCACAAAGCCGGAACAAAACTTGAAATTCGTTCTTTCAACCGGATATCTTCCAGTTACCCTGGAGGCTTTTGACAGGATAATGGCCCAAGAGATAGAGGCCCCGACTGATGATAATATTAGGAAGCTTCTTGATGTGGCTGTTGAGATGCAGCAGAATTACGACTTTTACATACCGCCGGTATTTGAAGGTATCGACGCTCTTGAAAAGCAGTACGAGCAAAACCTAAAAAGAATTGCTAAAAGTTCAAGGTCGGAGTTTTTAAAGCTGATTCAATATGAAAATCCTGATACGGCATACAGCAAAGTCAGTGAAGGTGTTTTTGAGCAGTTTATCCATATGAAGCTTTAATACAGGATGGATAGTATGATACAAAAATCTGGTTTAAAACAAAGACTTAGAATAATAAGTAAAATGGGCAGGTCTATGCAGCTTAGACTTTTCTTGTTTCTGCTTGCTCTTGCAACAACCATGATTCTCGGAATTGTCGCGATTCTATTCGTAACCGGGACACTAACGGCCGGAATTAAGGAAAGCAGCAAATTCATGGAACGTGAATTAAATTATATTCATGACAATATTTATAAACAATTCGGCAGCCTTTCCGTCCTGGCCGTGGAGCTGTCGAGTGATTTGTCCAAAAGTATAGAAGCAAGCATGGCTGAAAGGGGATACGAAGTGACCGATATCAAAAATCATCCCGAACTCTTAGAAGGGCTGGTCAGCAGCGAATATCAGCGCATGCTGTTTTCCCTGGCCAAATCCAAAAGCAGCGGTGTGTTTCTCATTTTAAACACGACGTTCAATGACAAGTTAGAAAATGCCGATAATTCTAGAGCGGGACTATATATAAAAAATATGGAACCGAATATTATCAGTTCCAGCTCTCCTACTATAGTCCTTTTGAGAGGTTTTGCAAATATAGGTAGGAAAAACTCCATACCCCTTCACGTCCAGTGGAGTATGGAGTTTGATGTCAGTGACGCACCGTATTATCATATTCCCATGCAAGAGGCAAGCAAAAGCAAATTGCCTTTATCAAGGCTTTATTATTGGAGTCCTGCTGTTACATTACCCGGTTGTAGCGAAGAAGTCATGCTGTGCTCCGTTCCTTTGATTGATTCCAATGGAAATGTCTTCGGAGTGTGTGGCTTTGAAATAAGTGCAATGCTTTTTAAGCTCAGCCAAATGCCCGATAGCAGCAAATTTGCCCGCACCTTTTGTTTGCTCGCTCCGATCAAAGACGACATCATTGATAGCTCCGCGGCCTTGTATTCCGGAGGCTATCCTGCACAGAACTTAACTTTGAAGGAAGAAGATCTGCACATTGAAAAAAAGACGAACTCTCTCTTTTCATATGCTCAAGAGAGCGGCGACATCTTTGTGGGACTTCACCGACCTGTTCGTCTATATCCTGAAGACTCCGCCTTTGCCAAGCATAAGTGGATATCAGCTATAATGATACCTGCCGAGGACATCAAGTACTCCTTAACCCGTTTTAATTTACAATTAGCTTTTTTGCTCATGCTGCTAATGATTTTAGGGGCAGTAATATCATTTTTCCTAAGCAGACAGTATTTAAAACCGATCGTTGACGGCATAGATATGATCAAGGCAAAGGGGCTTAAAGGACCACCAAGGACTAATATTCCAGAGATAGATGACCTTATTGAGTTTCTTTCTATGCACAATGAAAAAATCCAGGAGCAAAAAGATGATACGCTTGCATCGGAAGTCCTAGACAAGTTTTTGGAAAACACAAAAACCCTTTCACCGGCAGAAAGGGCGGTCTTCGACCTTTATGTTGAGGGGTACAATGCCAAGGAAATTTCCGAGAAACTCTGTCTCAGCATCAATACAATCAAGACCCACAACAAGCGCATCTATATGAAACTAAACGTAGCTTCAAGGAAGGAATTACTATTATACGTACAAATGCTTAAAGAAGCAGGGAGGGAGCCCTGACAGTTCTTAAATCTTCACCCATTTACTATTTCTGCCCCTACCGGTAGAATGAATGATGTTCTTGTCTTTAAGATCTCTCAAAACCCTTCTTATTGTTCCGTCATCGGTATCGGGAAATTTTTCCCTGACATCGGATATGCTAAACTCAGCCGGAAAGCTATCCAATATTTCCATTCTTATATCAAAGTATATTCCGCCTCGGAAGTTAGAAGATGGCTCGTAATTCTCTATCTGTTCAGCCACCATTCCGGGCAGGCCATCGTTTGCATTAGATACTATAGCTTCAAAAAACCTCAAAGTCCATTCATTTGCCAGCTTTCTGTTCCCAGCAAATACGATGTTTATTTTAGGATGCAGAGCGGAAAGTTCAGCCAAGGCCTTGGCCATAAATGAAGGTGTATAAAACATTAATTTATCTGGATTTAAAAAATCAGAATAATTGGCTTCCACAACAAGTGCTGTGTGGGCATATGCCTCAAGTTCGCACAACTTTTGGTGTAAAATAGGAAGATTTGCGATTTCAGTTCTTAAGTTATCAAAGGTTTTCCTTTCCACGACAGCTATGATTCCATCATCCCTTAATAGGGCGTAGTCACCTGCATCCAGAGCTTTTCTCTCTACGGTACAGTCCTTGAATTTCCAGGGATATTTTTCATTGACATCTATCAAAATATGAATCCCGAAATCCCCTTGAGCTGCAAGTTTCACTCTGGGTTTTCTTTCTTTTAAACCCTGTTGGGTTCTCCAAAAGATTTGTTCGTATTCGCCTTCTTTTTTCTTATATTTTTTCTTCAAAAATAAAAAGTCGCACCTTTTGTTAATAGGCCGATCTAGGACTACGGAGATGCGCTTTCCGTAGCGACTTAGGTTGATTATTGGCACCCGCTCGACCTCTTCGATAGTCTTTGTTCCATCGCCAGGATCTCTCAAACAAAAAATATGAGTTCCAGCACCTGGCCATCTGTTTTGGACCCTAAGCCGCAAAAGGGTGTCTTCACCTTTTTTTATGCTGAGCAAGTAAGGGAACTTTTCATTATCTGTGCTTTCAATAATCCACCATAGAGAAGCCATCATTAGTCTCCTTTAAAGGTTTTGTGTAGTTAAATTATAGCGCATCGACCTGGCAGGGGGACGTTTCGTTTGCCAGGTTTTTCAACCTGGCAAACGAAACGTCCCCCTGCCAGGTCCGCGTTTAGCAGCAGTTCTTGTAGCGGGCCAAGATTCCTTCCAGCATTCTGGCGTGTCTTGCTTCGTCTTTGGCGGTTTCGTTGAAGTAATCCCTGGCGGTTTCGAGGCCTACGTCGGCGGCTTTGTCGGCGGCCTGTTTTTTATCCTTGTTTGAAGCGATTTCGCCCTCCAGCATCATCTTTATGTTTTCAAATAGGTCTTCCTGGATCATGCCGTTTAGCTCCGCAAATCTGGCGGCGTGCTCGGCTTCGTCCCAGGCGATGGATTTTAGGACTTCCGCAATTTCCGGATAGCCCTGGCGCTGGGCAAGTCTGGCCATGGCCAGGTAAATACCCGCTTCTTTTGTTTCACCAGTAAAATTCTGCCTTACAGCTCCCTCAAGTGGCGTGCCCTTGGTTTCTCCAATCTGGTTTTCTACCACAAGCTTTATTCTTTCCATATTATACCTCCCTCTTTTAATGTTCTCATGTTTTTATCGGCAATTAATTATTGCTGGCTGCTTCTTTCCAACGATTAAAGGCTTCCAAGATTTTATCGGCAACAGCTTCATCCGCATCCCTGATATTATTCAGGTAGATTAAGACGCTGCCCTTGTATTCCTGGGCCTGGCCAAGGAGTATAATTTCCAGGGCGCTTCTTATAATATTAATAATGCAGGCTTCGTCGTGGTAAAGGTTGCAGTTTCTGCACTGATTTAATAAAAAACCTATAGTATCTGCAACGTCCACTTCATCATAAAATCTTGTATCGTAATAAGGTAGGTTTTCAACACCGCCATCTATAAATTCCGTATTATCTTTAAGAGAAGTGGTGAGCATCTTTTTACAATATCCGATCAAGCAATTGTCCATGTCGCATGCACCGCACTGGGCTTCTCCCAAGCAGCACTTTGAAACTGCATTTATCAAGGCTTCAATATCTACATTCATACCCTTTCTCCTTCCCAAAAGGCTAAAATAATAATCGCACATCATAATGATAAATATTCTTAATATAAATATAAATAAACTGGAATCTAAAGTCAAGCTTTCTGTTGTAATACAGTTAATTATGCATGATTTTTAGGCAAAATGAGTAAAATAAAGGGGACAAATACAGAATATTCCTTATAACTCAATTTTGACAAATTAATAGTAAAGTATTAAAATATTAATTAGTATGTGAACTGTAAATGACAATGTTTGCACTAATGTATACTTGACAAATTGCATACAAGTATGTTATTATTTTTTCGTTATGTTCACCTACAAAAAATAATAAATTAATTTAAAGGGGGATTAATCATGAGTAAAAAAGTGTTAGCCCTAGCACTTGCTGCTGTGCTAATCCTGGTGATGCTGGCCGGCTGTGGCGGAGGAAAAAGCACTCCTGCACCGGAAAATGGTGGGGAGGAAGAAGAGGCAAAACCACAGGAGCAAATATTCTTGAATATTGCCACGGGCGGAACGGCCGGGACCTACTATCCATTAGGCGGAGCACTCTCTGAAATTTGGAATAAGAACATACCCGGAGTCAATTCTACAGCTCAAAGCACGGGTGCATCAGTTGCAAATATCAACCTGTTGAAGGAAGGCAAAGCCGATATCATCATGGTTCAAAATGACATAACTTATTATGCGGCAAATGGCGTGGAGCTTTTTGAAGAGAAATATGAGGACATAAGGGGCCTTGCCATTTTGTATCCCGAAACAGTTCAGTTGGTCACTCTAGCAAACAAGGGAATCAATTCCGTTGCTGACCTCAAAGGCAAGAGAGTTGCGGTAGGCGCGGCAGGAAGTGGCGCTGAGGCTAATGCAAGGCAGATTCTTAATGCTGCAGGAATTACTTATGACGACATTACTGAACAGTACCTATCCTTTGCAGAAGCTTCCAACAACCTCAAAGACGGCAATGTCGATGCAGCTTTTTTAACTGCAGGATTCCCCACAGCAGCCGTTACGGATATAGCGGCTCAGCATAACCTACAATTGATTTCCTTAGATGATGATTTAATCGAAAAACTGATGAATGAATATCCATATTATACAAAAATTACTATACCTGCTGGCACCTACAGCGGTGTAGATGAAGATATCCAAACCGTTGCTGTTCAGGCGATGCTGGCAGTAAAAAGTGACATGGACGAGGATCTGGCTTACAACCTCGTAAAACAGATGTATGACAATCTTGATAGAATTAAAGCAGCTCACTCTGTAGGTGAACTTATAAAACCTGAAACAGGCACCGAAGGTATGCCTATAGAACTTCACCCAGGCGCCCAGAAGTATTTTGATGAGCTATAATAAAGGAGGTAACTGAGCATTGGAGCAATCCAATGCTCAGCTTTTATGAAAAAATCTTTAAAATTTTTTGCAATACTGGTCACAGCGGCATTGCTATTTTTTTTTGTTAATTATAGACTAGTAAATACGAAGGTTTTAATTATAGAAGCTGAAGGGAAGAATATCAAAAAAATAATCGCGGTTCCACAGAAAAAATTCACAATAAGTTTTATACACTCGGTGCAGAAAACACCTGTATACGAGGTCTTTGAAATATGCGAGGACAACAGGTTAATCCTAACGGAAACCACTTACTCTTCTTTGGGAGTGGGGCTCCCTTTTACGGAAGAAGAGGGGAAGTTTACAAATGAACAGGGCAAGTTCAAGCTGACAGGCATGAATAGAGAATTTACTTCCATTCCCATACTGGTTTCGCCTATTCCAAAGCATACCATTATCGTTGGAGAAAATACTTATCCCTTACTGTCTATTGTGGACCCGGATGACCTTGTGAAAATTACGGCTGCTGACAGGTGGATACTTGGAAGGCGTAACAATTTCACGATGGAAGGGACTGAGTGAGAAATGACGGAAATCAAAGATAACGAATTTGAACAAGCAGAAGTGGTAAGTGAAGAGTTTCTTCGAAAAGTTGACAAGGAGTCAGATTACCGAGTTTTAACTGGCTTTTTTGCTAAACTAATAGCCGCTATTGCAATAACCTTTTCTGTATTTCAAGTTTACACCGCAGCTTTTGGCACTCTAGACGCCATGTTGCAAAGGGCCATACACCTTGCCTTTGCCTTATGCCTGATATATCTCCTGTATCCGGCAAGAGTTAGTTGGCCGAGAGACAAGATACATCCCATCGATGTCGTCTTTGCCATCTTAGGGGCTGCAGCGCCACTGTACATCGTTGTATTTTACAAGCAGCTGGTAATGAGAGCGGGTCTTGTCACTACTACCGACTACATCGTTGGAATCATAGCTATACTTTTAATACTTGAAGCAGTTAGAAGAGTGGTAGGTATACCCATGGTGTGTGTGGCAATATTGTTTTTAGTATACGCCCTTTACGGAAGGCAGCTTCCGGGCGTCCTTGCTCACAGGGGAGCTGATCTTCCAACCCTGGTCCAGCATCTCTTTTACACCACTGAGGGAATCTTTGGCATACCCCTGGGTGTGTCATCAACCTTTATATTCCTTTTTATTCTGTTCGGTGCTTTTTTGGAGAAAACCGGCTTGGGCCAGCTTTTCATAGATCTTTCTAATGCCGTTGCAGGCTGGGCGGCAGGAGGGCCGGCCAAGGTAGCAGTTATAGCATCTGCCCTGGAAGGAACCGTATCGGGAAGCTCCGTGGCAAATACGGCAGGTTCGGGNNACCGGAGGTCAGCTTATGCCCCCTATAATGGGTGCAGCAGCCTTTCTCATGGCAGAATTCATAGGGCTACCTTACTTTAGAATAGTAACGGCTGCCATAATCCCCTCACTCTTGTACTATTTTGGAGTGTGGACTCAAGTTCACTTTGAGGCTAAGCGCTTAGGCCTTAGGGGAATGTCTCGAGATGAGCTGCCAAAGATTGGCGATGTGCTTAAGGAGAGGGGCCATCTTTTAGTTCCACTTATTGCATTGATATACCTTTTAGCAAAGGGTTATACTCCAATGAGGGCAGCCCTTGTTGCAATAGTACTTACAATAGGATGTGCCATGCTAAAGAAAAATACCCGCATCAGCTTTTTTGATATTGTTGAGGGACTGGAGAAAGGTGCCAGAGGTGC
>LFSJ01000171.1:11121-18146 GCA_001512695.1 Tepidanaerobacter sp. DTU063
CCGGCCCTTATTATGATGGATGTCCCTGTTTTAGCAGCCCATATGTTTGTCTTCTATTTCGGCATCATTGCAGACGTGACACCGCCTGTAGCGCTAGCGGCCTTTGTAGGGGCTGGTATTGCAAAGGCAAACCCGCTGAAGACGGGTATACAGGCAACAAAACTGGCCATTGCGGCATTCCTGGTGCCGTACATTTTCGTATACAACCCTTCACTGCTGCTGATAGATGTGAATGCAGTGGATATGATCTTGATGAGTATAACTGCAATTGTCGGTATTATTGGAGTAGGAGCAGGTATGGAAGGATTCTTCCTAATGGATTTAACGGTTATTGAAAGGGTAATCTTTTTCGTAGGCGGCTTATTGCTCGTGATTCCGGGACTTCAAACGGATATAGTGGGCTTTTCGCTTTTGGCTATCGGATATATAATGCAAAGAAGAAAGGCTGCACTGCTTAAGGTACAATAAATACGACAAAAAAAGGCTTAGAGGAAGATAGATTCCTCTAGGCCTTTTTCTTTTTTATTAAGTTTTCTGTATCAGTACTCTGTTAATATAACCCTCACTCCCATATCTTCTAATTTTTCTATAAATCTTCTATCTGCATCACAGTCGGTTATCAACATGGTAATATCTGAAATATTTCCCGATATAAAAGTATTATTAATGCCTAATTTGCCACTTTCAGCCACTACTATTACACCTTCTGTAACTCTGGTTAACATGAGCTGATTCACAGCTACTTCATCTAAATTTGGGGAAGTTAACCCCATATCAAAACTATAAAGAATGGAACATCGAACATATAATCAAAAAGCCAATTAGCGATATAGGGATTTGTGATATAGATGGCGATGGGATAGATGAACTGGCAACTATAGAACCATTTCATGGTGCAAAGTTTAGGATTTATAAAAAAATTGACGGCGAATACAAAGCAATTTATGAATATCCAAATGAAACAGAGTTTTTGCATGTAGTTTGGGGAGGTCAAATTAGAGGGAAAAAAACCTTTATAGGTGGTGCCAGAAGGAAAGATGCAGAACTTTTCATGGTTCAGTATAGAGATGGCGAATATGAAACTGTTATTCTAGATAAGGGAAGAGGGCCTGCCAATATTTCAGTTGTTAATGGTGTTAATAAAGATTTTATTATAACTGCAAATAACAGCATTCATGAAGCCTGTGTATATATTGTGGAGGATGATTGATGTGTTAGACGAATTAAAGTTGCAGGTTTTTGAAGCAAATTTATTGTTGCCTAAGCATAATCTTATAACATTTACATGGGGTAATGTTTCCGGCATAGACAGGAGTAGAAAATATATTGTGATTAAACCTTCAGGAGTAGAGTATGAAGAGATGGCAGTAGATGATATGGTTGTACTTGACATAGATGGCAATGTAGTTGAAGGAGAACTAAGGCCGTCAAGTGACACACCAACCCACTTAGAATTATATAGAAACTTTGATAATATATGGGGAATTGCGCACACCCATTCGAAATGGGCCACTATAATGGCCCAAAGTAAAATGGATATACCGGCACTTGGGACAACTCACGGGGATTATTTTTATGGAGATATTCCTTGTACAAGAGAAATGACTAGGGAAGAGATAAATGGAGAATATGAACTTGAAACAGGTAAGGTTATAATTGAAACTTTGCATAAACGGAGAATTAATCCTATGAAAATACCTGCAGTGTTGGTTGCAAATCATGGGCCTTTCGTTTTTGGAAATTCTCCGGAAGAAGCTGTTCGGAATTCAGTAATATTAGAAGAAATAGCCTTTATGGCATGGCATGGTATAGCAATCGCAAAAGATGAAAGAATGCAACAAGATTTATTAGATAGACATTATTTGCGAAAGCATGGTAAGGATTCTTACTATGGGCAGATAAGTGGGTGAAGAAATGGGGTAAATATTGGAATTTACGAAAAAGCAATGCCGGATAATTTAAGTATACAGGAAAAACTCAGATTATCTAAAGAAACTGGTTTTGATTATTTGGAAATAAGTATAGACGAAACAGATGAGAAATTAGCGAGACTTGATTATACAAAACAAGAATTGTTGAAAATAAAACATGCTATGGAAGCAGAGAGTTTTCACATAAAAACCATGTGTTTAAGTGCTCATAGAAGGTACCCGCTTGGTAGCCATGAAAAAAGCAAAAGAGACAAAAGTATTGAAATAATGGGAAAAGCCCTGGAGTTTTCCGGTGAGTTAGGCATTAGGATTATTCAACTTGCTGGATATGATGTCTATTATGAGAAAAGTGATGAAAAAAGTAAAGAATTCTTTTTAGAAAACCTAAGGAAAGTTACTGATATGGCGGCATCTTATGGTATAGTTTTGGGCTTTGAGACTATGGAAACTGAATTTATGAATACTATTTCAAAGTCAATGTTCTATGTTAAGTATATAAATTCGCCATATTTAGGCATCTATCCGGACATAGGCAATTTGAAAAATGCTTGTGTTTTGTATAATATAGACATAACTAAGGAGATAAATGCGGGTAGAGGTCATATATTTGCTGCCCATCTGAAAGAAACTGCTCCAGGCATATTTAGAAATATGGATTTCGGAACAGGTCATACAGAGTACACAACTTGCATTGAAAAGTTATTAGAACAAGGTGTGAGGATGTTCACCGGGGAATTCTGGCATCAAGGTGAAAAGAATTATCGCGAGATAATTAAAAATGCTAATGAGTTTTTATGGAATAAAGTAAATGAAGCTATGCAAAGAGCAAAGCTAACAATACATAATTAAACGGCTTAGGGGTATAATTCCCCTAAGCCGTTTTTAGAGTAGCCAAATTCCGAGAATAAGATTAACGTCTAGTTAAGCCTTCCACATTTTAAAAACATATGTCCCTTTAATTCCATTTTTAGGTATTCTTCATAATGATATTTTCAATGACATCGGACACGTCTTCACAGGTGTCACAGCATTTTTCCATGTAGTGATACGTATTATCCCAGGCAACTATTTCCTTATAAGATTTACTGCTGAGGTAAAGATCTCTTATTGCTTCGGTATAAAGGGCATCTCCGCTTTCTTCCAGGCGGTTGATTTCAACGATTAGATCGTGAAGTTTTTTGGATTTGCGGAAATTGGGCAGTTCTTCAAAGGCCTGTTTTAGAAGATAACAGCACTTTGCAATAATCTCGGCCAACTTTTGGGCATGTTCCGTAACTTCAATGATATTGTACATGTACAGCCGCATCAATACGTCTTCTATGCTGTCGGTTACCGTGTCGATGGCATCTGCCATGGCCATGATGTCTTCGCGATCAATGGGTGTGATGAACTCTTTGAGAAGTCTTCCCATCATTTTGTGCCTTGCCACGTCCGCGCTGTGCTCGATACTGTGCATTTCTTCCATCTTTGCCTTTATGTTCGTGGCATCGTAGTTTGAGACGATTTCATTTAACAGGTCTGCAGCTTTGCAGGAGTAATCCACCAATTCAACAAAGGTGTCAAAATAATAATTGTCTCTTTTGCGCATAATCATGCCTTCCCCAATCTATATGTTTTTATATTAAAATAATCTCATAAAAACTTGTGCCAGCAAAAAGCTAATAATTCCGCATCCCGGAAAGGTCAAAACCCAGGCGATAATCATTTCTTTAACTATTCCCCAATTTACTGAGGATATTCTTCTCGCAGCACCTACTCCCATTATGGCGGTTGTCTTGGTGTGCGTGGTGCTGACCGGAAGCCCAAAGACGGAAGCGAGAAACAAGCAAATAACTCCGGCCAGGTCAGCGGAAAAGCCCTGGTAGGTTTCAAACTTTACCATATCCATTCCCACGGATTTAATTATGCGCATTCCGCCTAAGGAAGTTCCCATGGCCATGACCAAAGAACAGAGCACGATCAGCCAGAAGGGTATCACGAATTCTGTAACGGAAGCCTGTCCCCGGGCGAGAAATACGCCCAGCATAAAGACACCCATGAATTTTTGGCCGTCCTGGGCACCGTGCATAAAGGCCATGCCTGCTGCACTGAGTATTTGAGCATTTTTAAAGAATCCGTATGTCTTTCTGCGGTCAGAACCCCTGAATATGTATTCCACGATCTTGACAACGAGCCAGCCCGAAAAAAATCCTAAAAACAAGGACAATCCCAGGCCGTATATTACCTTAACCCACTCGTCAAAATTTATTCCCTGTATGCCGCCCTGCAGAGCAATGGCAGCACCGCTGATTCCAGCAATGAGAGCATGGCTTTCGCTGGTGGGTATGCCGAACCACCAGGCAGCGGTTGCCCATACCACGATGGCGAACATGGCAGCGCAAAGGGCGATTAAAGCATAGTGGGCATCGCCTCCAAAGTCAACCATGTTGTAAATGGTTTCTGCCACCTTTGAGTTGTACGTTGTCATGACGAATACGCCCAGGAAGTTAAATATGGCTGCCATAATTATGGCGCCTTGGGGACTGATGGAGCGGGTAGAAATGCAGGTGGCGATGGCATTTGGGGCGTCGGTCCATCCGTTGACCGTAATGGTCCCCAATGTCAGGATTACCGTAATGACCAGGGCCGGGTTAGACAGTAAATTTAGTATAAAATCATCCAAAGTAACAGTCATATCATCATCTTCCAAATATTTTTTATGAAAAAATAATAAGGAGTTTTCACATTATTAGTGAACAATTGCACAATATAATTATACAGATATTATTGAAAAAAGCAAACATAATATAGTAAGATAAATGCAGTAAGCACAAAAATTGCTTAATTTGGAGGTTTTTATATGAATATTGCCCTTATAGCTCACGATGCAAAGAAAGATCAGATGGTGGATTTTACTATAGCCTATGAGGATATTTTAAAGGAACATACCCTTTTCGCAACGGGCACGACGGGCAAGAGGATAATGGATGCTACCGGCCTAAAGGTAAAGCGCCTACAGTCGGGGCCCTTGGGAGGCGACCAGCAGATCGGCGCCATGGTTGCCGAGGAAACCATGGACCTTGTGATATTCTTGAGAGATCCCTTAACCGCCCAGCCCCACGAACCGGATATAAATGCGCTGCTCAGGGTGTGCGATGTCCACAATGTGCCCTTGGCAACCAATCTGGCCACGGCAGAAGTATTGATAAAAGGACTTATGCGCGGTGACCTTGACTGGAGAAAGGTTGTAAACCCCACATTGAGCTAAAGAGTTGAGAAAAGACATGGTACATTTTTGCCCAAAACCATGTCTTTTTCTTTATTTTTACAAGTCAAATATATTATAATAAAATAACAAGTAAAACTCTTTTTGCAAGTTAATTTCCTTTAGGGGGTTTGACATGACTGATTACAAACTAACCGATGTCATTGACAAGGTAAAATTAAGGGAGATGCTGGCAAAGTTTACTGAAGCAACGGATTTGGCGGCCATTCCCTGTGACCTGACGGGAAAAAACATCACGGAGCCTACTAACTTTACAAGACACTGTCACATGGTGCGCTCCACGGAGATCGGAAAAAAGCTGTGCTACGCCTCGGATGAAGAACACGGCCGAATATCCATGGAACAGGGCAAGCCGGTAATCTTCCCCTGCAATTGTGGATTGATGGATTTGGCGGCTCCCATTGTGGTTGAAGAAAAGTGTTACGGTTATATACTGTGCGGCCAGGTCTTCCTGGAACCTCCCGAGGCGGAAGATATCAGGAAGGCAAGGCTAAGGGCTAAAAAGTTCGGCTTAGATGAAGACGAATACGTCCAGAGTTTTCTGGAGGTAAAGGTTTTCACGAGAGAAAGGCTGATCGCTGCTACGGAGATGTTAAACATCTTCTCCAACTACATAGTTGAATTGGGGATAAACAACCTCATGCAGCAAAGGCTCTTGGAGGAAGAACGACTCAGAATGCAGCTGGAAAATACCCTGCATTCCCTGGAACTCAAAGTTTTACAAGCACAGATGAACCCCCATTTTTTATTTAACACTTTAAACACTGCTGCGAGACTTTCATATCTTGAAAATGCAAAGCGGACCGGAGAGATCATTTATTCCCTGGCAAGTCTTTTAAGATATTCCCTCAGAAACCTGGAACAATTCGTCACTTTAAAGGAAGAAGTCGCCTATATACAGCACTACCTGCACATACAAAAAGCCAGGTACCAGGACTTGCTAAAACCATCCGTTGATGTTCCGGCAAGTTTACAGGATATTTTAATCCCGGTCATGACCCTGCAGCCCCTGGTGGAAAACGCCATAATCCATGGCTTGGAACAAAAAGAGGACAATTGGGAGCTTCAAATTATGGCTTACGAAGAAGGTGAAAATGTTATTATTGAAATTAGGGACAACGGTGTGGGGATGGACAGCAAAACCCTTAAGGAACTGAATGAGTTTACGAGAACGGGTAAAGGGCATGTAACGGGGATAGGAATTCCCAATGTGGATATACGTATAAAGCGGTATTTTGGGCCCAATTACGGCCTGGAAGTGGCCAGTGAACGCGGAAAGGGCTCGGTTACGAGATTGAGATTGCCTAATACAATTAAGGATCTTGCGACATCTTGGGGTGAAGAATAATGGAATATACTGTTTTGATTTGTGATGATGAACTATTGGAAAGACAGGTGTTAAAATCTATAATAGAAAGCTCCGATTTGCCCTTAAAGGTGGTGGGGGAGGCCAAAAACGGCATAGAGGCAGTGCAGCAATCGGAAAAATTAAAGCCCGATATACTGTTGATTGACATAAAAATGCCGGGAATGGATGGAATAACAGCCAGTGCGGAGATAAAAAAGAGCTGCCCCAAGTGCAAGTCCATCTTTATTACGGCATATGATGAGTTTGAATATGTGAAAAGGGCACTGCAAATCGGTGCAGTAGAGTATCTGCTAAAGCCCGTCAGACCTGATGAAATATTGGCCCTACTGGATAAGATTGTGGACCTGTTAAACCAAGAGAGGCAGAAAAAGCTTAGAGAAGAAAAATTACTGGAATCTATTAAACAAGCTGCGGGTATGCTCAAGTCCAGCATAATGGTAAGTTTGATTATGGGACATGT
>LFSJ01000153.1:0-125 GCA_001512695.1 Tepidanaerobacter sp. DTU063
TATTCATCAAGGCGTTCTTTCCATTCTTTCTGAGAAATATTGCTTGGTTTGTTCGATTTCATCGCCTGCTTTAATGTTGCAGAGTATTCAAAGGCAAATCCGCCATCCGCAGAAAGTCGTGAGCG
>LFSJ01000153.1:151-2963 GCA_001512695.1 Tepidanaerobacter sp. DTU063
TCGAAGCTGTCAACTGAAACGGTTTTGACTTTACCTTCCTCTTTCAGCTTGTTCATGTCAATAACAATAACATCAGCGGTTGTGCCAAAGCCGCCCTTTGAGAAAGGCTCTGCGGATATGTCCGATAGTTTCAACTCCTCCAAATGCTGGTTTGACATTCCCTCGTTCGGCGCAAGGACAATAATTTTGTTAATGTCCAAGCGCGGGTTGGTCAGCTTCGCCCTTTTCAGGTAATAGCGAAACTGCAGGATGTTTATGTGCATAATCAGTGTTTTGCCGCTGCCGGTGGCGCACATAAATGCCAATTTATTCATATTCTCCGGTGAAAAAGGCTCAATATCAATAGCACCGAAACTTTCTACCTTAACCTTTTCGATAAAAGCGTTCAAATCAGCTGCAAAGGCTTCTTTGTCGGTAAAATAGCGGTCAAGATATATTTCGGTGAACAGGCATGCTATATACTGAAAATATTTTAGCTTGATACCGCCGCGTTTTTCGCCAATTTTTTTGACATAGCGGCAAATACGCTCATCATATTCGCGCAGCGTGTCCCGGCTTATTTTTGCTTCTGCCCCCTGGCGCATCAACAGTAAATCCAATTCGCCCCAGAAGTAAGTATTCTGGTTTTCGTCAAATCCTTCGTATTCAGAACTGTTCATTTTCCCGGCAAGCGCAGCAAGGCTGTTTTTGCCAAACAGACTGAGGAAATAGCGAAACAAAACTAACTGGTCGTTCCATTGGAAGACAAGAGCAGTGTTTTTTCTTTTTGCCATTATTCCGCCTCCTCAAACATCTTTTCCCTGAATACAGGTTCAATACGTTGCACTTTCCAGCTTTCGTCATCCAGACGCAAGTTTTCAAGGTTGTTGTCACCGTTGACAAAGATTACGTCAAACTCACGGTCAGCTGGATTAATTCTGTGTTTTGTGAAGTATGCATCGAGCGCGGCATTGCTTTGTATTAAATTATCTGTAATTGTACGCCAGATTACAAGCGCTCGTCTGCCATCAGGTAGTCTGCCCTCAATTTGCTTAAAGCCGTACTCGCCGCTGTTATCCCGCTCCAATCTGACCGCTCCTTCGTATAAGCCTTCTCGTTTCCATTCCTCTTCAGTCAGTTTTACAACTTTAAACCAAGCTGTTGCCGACTGTCGTATAACCGACAGCCCAATCAGATAATTGAATGTCTCGCATAAGTCAACAGTCTTAAGTTTCGTTTCGTTGTTTTCAATGATTTTAAGCTTATAGGAAAACGGTGCGTTAAAAGCGTCCAGCGAAAGCATGCTGTCTTTCGCCTCGTAGTCAAACATATAGTGTATCATATATTCATCGCCTAATTTCATCGCAAGCTGGTGTTTGTCGTCATCCAGTTCAATATTTGAAAGCGTATCTTCGTAGCTTTCAAGTGAGATGTATTTCATAATATGACTCACACCGGAGTTACGGTTCTGTGGTTTACCGTTTTTCCAATCAGCGGAGTAAATCACCTTTTTAATTCGTGGCAACGTAACAGTATAGAAATACTCGCCCATTTCTACGAGGATATATTTACGATTACCACTGTCTTCACGGTTTAGATCTAATACAGCATGACCAGTAGTACCAGAGCCAGCGAAGTAGTCCAAAATAACTGCATTTCGCTTATCAGACATTGCAAGAATGTTTTGTTTTACTGCAAATGGGGCTTTCGGATACAAAAATCTCTCGCGTTCACCAAGTATATTATTTAATATTTTGGTTCCATAATCACTTGCTGAACATTCTGGATCAACCCAAATACTTTGTAACATTTTCCCGTCTAAACCACCGTAGAATTTGAAATAAACTTGATATTCACCTTTTACTTCTTTTACCCAGATTTCGCCTCTTGCATACATATCATCAATTACATCTTTACTTCTTCTCCATATACGTTTATGGCCATTATTATCAATTGGTAATATTGTAACAGGCAGTTTTCGCTTAGTTGATACTAATCCACTTTTCGGATCATAATAAATAGGATAATATCTATCCAATAAAGTACCATCAGCTCGTTCTGCTTCACTATCAACTCCTTGTTTCCGCAAATTAACAGGAAGATACCAGACCCCATTTTCATCCAGTTTATAATTATGAGTTTTATCTTCTGGATTTACAGGTAGTTTTTTTATATATGAATACTCACTATTCCCAAATACTATAGTGTATTCATGTACAGCAGAAATTTTTCTCGCCGTCATTCTACCTTTAGGGTTTACTCGTATAGTAACAGTACCCAAATGGTTATCATAACCAAATATGTTATTCATCAATTCCCATAACTTTGGCATTTCATAATCATCTATCGCGATAGTAATAAGACCTTCACGACATAATAAAAAACGGGATTGACTTATTCTGTCTTGCATCAGCGATAACCAAGCTGAATGTTTATAATTATTTTTATAAAGAATCTCAGAATATGTAGAATTAAATGGTGGATCAATATATATACCATCAATACTTTCTTTATATTTTTTATTTAGTAATCGTAACGCTTGGAAGTTTTCACTATGAATAAGTAATCCGCCTGTCTGATCGTCAAGATTGTCTATGCTTGCAATAAGACGTTCTTTAAAATCTGCAGAGAAATGGCGGGTATCCAGAATGAGGTTTTTATTTTGACGTAAAAATTCAATCGTCAGCGGTTCAGAATAGCCAACAGTTGTAAGATTACCCTCAATCTCGTGAATTGCATACATTTCCCGCCATTCGGCAATTTGAGCTTCGTTTTCAATAATTTCTGGGTAGAATTTTTCGTCCACCCTATCGAGCGTTATACACCAATTTGT
>LFSJ01000072.1:0-3596 GCA_001512695.1 Tepidanaerobacter sp. DTU063
CATCGACAAGCTTTTCTCTTAGGAAGGAGATGTATCGTGACGAGAGAGGAAATATTGGAGCTTTTTACCAAGACCGATGTTTTGAAGACCGGCCACTTTCTTTTGACTTCCGGTCTGCACAGTGACAAGTACCTCCAGTGCGCACAGCTTCTGCAATATCCGGAGGCTACGGAAAAGGCCATAGCTGAACTGGCCAACAACTTTAAAGACAAGGGTATAGAAACGGTAGTAGGCCCTGCCATGGGAGGCATCATCATCTCCTATGAAATGGCAAGGCAGCTAGGGGCCAAGGCGATATTCACGGAGCGGGAAGACGGGAAGATGGCCCTTCGGCGGGGTTTTGCAATAAAGCCCGGCGAAAAAATACTAGTAGTTGAAGACGTGGTCACCACCGGCGGTTCCGTAAAAGAAGTCATATCCCTAGTCAAGGAGCTGGGCGGCGAGGTTGTCGCAGTAGCTGCTCTTGTAGACCGCAGCGGCGGCAAGGTAGACTTTGGCGTGTCGGCTTATTATTTATTGGATCTAGATGTAAAATCTTACGCTCCCGAGGAGTGTCCCCTTTGCAAAGAGGGTCTTCCCCTAGTTAAACCCGGCAGCAGAAAAATCAAATAAAGTGCCCCCATCCCCCTCCCATGCATATTATAAACAAAAGGAGGGGGATTTTTATGAATTGGGCATGGCTCAAGTTCATAGTAAATGTGCTCACAAATGAAGCGGTAATGGAACCGCTCATAGCCGTGATCTTAGGCTACGGCGTTACTGCCTATGCGAAAAACCGCCGCTTTAGAATAATCATGGACTTAACTGCGGATATAGTTGATTATATAGAGGAAAACTACAAGGACTGGGGAATAAAGGGCAGCCAGAAGATGGATAAATTCCTGGAGCTGTTTGTCAAAGAGTATAAAAAGCAGATGGGCAGAAAGCCCAAGGATGTAGAACTTGAAACGGCGCGCATACGTGCGGAAGCCCTGGTGCAGAGGGCACGGCGGGCCGGAAATGGTAAAAAACGATAGTTGTTGCATTTAAATACACAGAGTGGTAGAATTTACTTAATGCAAATTAAGCCTAGCACTATACATTTCAGTAGGAGGATAGTATGAAAGACGTAAAGACGAAGGTTCAGCAGCGAATAAAAGACCTGCTTGCGGCTGCCTTAAATGAAGCCATTAAGGAAAATGTCATTAATATAGAAGAAATTCCCGACTTTTACATCGAGGTTCCCCAGGACAAGGAACATGGAGATTTTGCGGCAAATATCGCCATGCTGCTTGCGCGGCAGGCAAAAATGCCTCCGAGGAAAATAGCCGAGGCCATTGCCGAAAGAATAGCTAAGGATCCTCTAATAGAAAAGGTAGAAGTGGCTGGCCCGGGCTTCATCAACTTTTACCTGGCTGTTACCTGGGCAAATGAAGTGATTTTCGATGTCCTAAAAGAAGGTGCCCGGTACGGATGGCTTCACGGCCAAAAGGGCAAAAAAGTTCAGGTGGAATTTGTAAGCGCAAACCCCACCGGGCCCATGCACATGGGCAATGCCAGGGGGGCTGCCTTAGGCGATGCCCTGGCAGCGGTCCTTGAAATGGCTGGCCATGACGTAACCCGCGAGTTTTATATAAATGATGCCGGCAACCAGATTGAAAATTTCGGCCTGTCACTGGAAGCCCGCTACCTGCAGCTTTTGGGCAGGGAGGGGGAAATCCCCGAAGGCGGCTACCACGGGGAAGATATAAAAGAACACATGCAGGAACTCATCGAGCAAGAAGGAGACCGCTTTTTAGACATGGATTCTCCAAGCCGCCGGGCTTACTTTATAGAATACGCTTTAGAGAAAAATATTCGGCGCATGAAGACCGACCTTGAAAATTTCGGAGTCCACTTTGACGTGTGGTTTTCCGAACAGAGTCTCCACGACTCGGGCCGAGTAGATGAAGTCATTAAATTACTGACGGACAAAGGATATACCTACGAAAAGGACGGTGCCCTGTGGTTTAAAGCTTCGGAGTTTGGAGCCGTAAAGGATGAAGTCTTGATTCGGGCAAACGGTCTGCCCACTTACTTTGCCTCTGATATTGCCTATCACAAGGACAAATTCGACAGGGGTTTTGATTTAGTGATAGACATATGGGGGGCCGACCACCACGGCCATATCGCCAGGATGAAAGGGGCCCTAAAGGCCCTGGGCTATGACCCGGACAAGCTGGTAATCATCATAATGCAGCTGGTCAGGCTCTACCGCAACGGCGAGATAGCCCGGATGTCTAAGCGCACCGGACGGGCGGTGACCCTGGCTGACATTGTAGAAGAGGTAGGCAGGGATGCTGCGCGCTTCTTCTTTAACCTGCGAAGTGCCGATACACATTTGGACTTTGACCTGGATTTGGCAATAAAGCAATCGGATGACAATCCAGTGTATTACGTCCAGTATGCCCATGCCCGCATCTGCAGCATACTGAGACAGGCCCAAGAGCAGGGAATAGAGCTGCCCGACATCGATGGCATGACAATGGAAGAATTTCAAAAATATGCAAATATGCTGCTGGAAGAGTCGGAACTGGAGCTGATTAAAAAACTGGCAGATTTTCCCGGTGAAATAAAGCTTGCTGCCGACAATCTGGCCCCGTACCGCATTACCGTGTACTCGCAGGAGCTGGCAGCCATCTTTCATTCCTTTTACAACAAGTGCCGGGTCCTTACGGATGACGAGAATCTGACAGCAGCAAGGCTCTTGCTTGTAATGGCTACCCGACAGGTGTTAAGAAATGCCCTTTCTATTTTGGGAATTTCAGCACCCGAACGCATGTAGTCCTTCCAGGAATTACATTACAATAAATGGATAAAATATCCGTATAAAGAAGGAATTTGAACTTTTGACGAGAATATATTATTGTTAGATGCTTTATTTTAGAAAATAGGGATAAAGGGAAAAAGCATATAGAAAAGAAAGACCCTATAGAACTTGAGCAAAGAAGGGTTCAAACCCTGAAGAAAGGGAGGTTTTCCGGTCGTGAAAATTCGATGGCTCGGCCATGCTTGTTTTTTGTTAGAATCACAAGATGGCACCAAGATCGTCACCGACCCCTTTGACGGAAGTGTTGGCTATAAGATACCGATGTTGGAAGCAGATATAGTTACAGTAAGTCATGATCATTACGACCACAATTATGTGGAAGGCGTTCAAGGTGACCCCCAGATTATTAAATCTGCGGGAGAGTTTAATATTGACAATATCAGGATAAAAGGGGTCCCTGCTTACCACGACGAAGTCAAGGGAGCAAAACGCGGTCCCAATATAATTTACAACTTTGACATTGACGGCATTAAGGTATGTCATGTGGGTGATTTGGGGCATCTGCTGTCAAAAACCCAACTGGAGGAAATAGGCGATGTGGACGTACTGCTGATTCCGGTTGGCGGCACATTCACCTTAGATGCGGAGGGGGCCGCTGCAGCCATAGAACAGTTCTCTCCCAAAATCATAATCCCCATGCACTTTAAGACGCCGGCCGTCAGCATGCCCATTGATCCGGTAGACATTTTCTTGGAGAAAATGGGATACGGGGAGCAGCTGGACTCTGATACCATAGAAATTACAGCTG
>LFSJ01000072.1:3636-4336 GCA_001512695.1 Tepidanaerobacter sp. DTU063
TTGTAATTAGATAAATTGCAGCAGGAGGAAGCTCGATGAAAAAGTACACTTTCCTCAGTTTAACGTTAATTATCCTGTCCCTATTAATTTTTCCGGCCGTTGCAAAAGCTGACACCGATAGTAATGTTGTCTTTACCCTGGACAACCTAGTATCTAAGGTCACGGTGAGTTTTGAAAGCGACGGTTACGAGAATTACTACACAAAATATACAGCAAAAAGCCCAGCGGTATTAAGGCTCGACAAGCCTTCTAATTTGGCATATATCGACGTTTATAAAGTAGACACTGCCGAGATGATAAATCCCAATCAATACTTGTACGGCAGCGCAGAGCGGACACCTTTAAAATGGGATGACATAACATATTTGGTCACCTTATACAATGATGAATTAGAGGAAATTGGCACCATTGAAGTAAAAGATCACCCGAGTGTCAGGAATTACGAAATAATATCGGGATACATAGCTTTAACCGAACCGGGGCTGTACCTTGTTTCAAGTACCGCCTGGGCCGCTGCATCAGATATATATCTTGTAGAGATCTTAGACAGCAGGGGCAACCCTGCACCAGGGGTGGACAGGGTTTCTTACAAAATCATAGGCCTTGACAACTTTGCTATCCAAAAGAGGTATACACCGGGTCGGTTTAATGATGTCAGCGAAAACTCCTGGTATGCCAAGGCTGTCGCCGGCTGCTATGA
>LFSJ01000016.1:0-10686 GCA_001512695.1 Tepidanaerobacter sp. DTU063
CATATAAAGAAATAGATGTAAATTTACTTTTGTACAGGCGGGATAACAGGAAGAAAAAGTTAAAGCTCATATTGAATGAGCTCCAGAACAATAAAAAGGCATTGACTAAAATTCATAACATGATAGAAGTATTAAAACAAAAACTAGCAGAATTTAAATCAAAGCAAAATGAAGTTGAAAAAACATATGAAAATATCCAGGCTGATTTATACAGTGTGAATGGCCAGATAAAAGATTTAAACAAAGACTTTCAAGTAACGACAGCTGAAAAAGAAAGACTTGAAAAGGAAAATAATGACTTTTGCAACAAGATCAATGAACACGAAAAAGCCTTGGAAAAATCCAAAAGAGAGCTAAAAATAAAAACGGATACTCTAGAAGAAAAAATAAAAACCATAAACCAGCTTGAATTGACATTAGAAGAAAGAGAGAAAATGCTCCTTTTCCTCAATGAGGAAATAGATTCAAAACAAAAGCTCATCGAAAGCGTAAAAGGTGATGTAATTGATTTATTAAATTATGCTTCGGAAAAAAGAAATGTCATCTCTCAACTCAATACGTCAAAAAACAACTTGGAAAAACGTCAAAAGCAGATTGAAAAGGAAATGGAGCAAATACAGTATGCTAATAGCCAAACCCTTAAAGAAATCTCTCAAATAAACGAAGAGATTTCTCGCCTAACATCCCTGTGTGATGAACTGGAGCTGAATATCAAGGAGCTAATTAATCTTGAAAATCAACTGGCTGCAAAACTTGAAAAAAAAGAAAAGCAAGTATTACAAAAACAAGGAGAACTTGCTGTTGTAACGTCCCGCTTGAAGACATTGAAGGAAATTGACGCAAGTTATGAGGGTTATCAACACGGTGTAAAGAACTTATTAATTGCACTAAAAACTAAAAAACATTTAGATGATGGCATCTACGGCTCCGTTGCTGATATAATTTCTGTAAAAGAAAGATACGAAGTTGCCATCGAAACAGCTTTGGGTCAGGGCATGCAGAATATAATATGTGAAAGTGAAGAAAATGCTAGGAAGGCAATAGAATTTCTTAAAAGAAACAATTACGGTCGAGTTACATTTTTACCACTTTCTACAGTAAAGCCCAGGTCTTTAGATAAGAGCGAGGAGAAGTATTTGTCAATTAGCGGCTGCATAGGAACAGCGCTGGAACTCATTAGCTTTGATAACAAATTTTTTAATCCTTTAGCATTCCTTTTGGGCAGGGTTTTAGTAGCAAAGTCCTTAGAAGATGCTTTAAAGATAGCAAGACAGAGCAACTTTGCTTTTAAAATTGTTACAATCCAAGGTGAGCTACTGAGCCCAGGTGGCTCTATAACAGGTGGAAGCCAAAGACGATCGAGCTTTCTATTATCCAGAAAGAGACAAATAAATGACTGTGAGGGCAAAATTACAGAACTTAATGATATCTTAACCGACCTTAAAGAGGATAATCAAAAGCTAAGAGAGGAGATTGAAGATAAGCGCAGACTTATAGAAAAAAGCACCGCTAGTTTGTATTCTGCAAAATCAGACCTGCAAGTTTTAAAAAAGCAGCTACAAGAAAAACATTATGTTTTAACCGAAAGACAGGAGAGAGAAAAACAGTTGGATGAGGAAAAACAACACATCCAGTTAGAATCTCTAGAAATAATAGAGCAAATTGCCTCCCTTGAAGTAGATATTGGTGATATTGATATACGGAACACTTCCACTCAACGCAGAGTAAAAAGTCTACAAGAAGAGATAGATAAGTTGAAAGAGAAAAAGGATGAAGTATCAGATGAAATAACCGAGCTTAAAGTTAAACTGGCATCTTATAAACAGGAACAAATTGCTATAAGTCAGAGCTTACAAGCATTAGAAGAAAACATAAATCTGTATATAAAAGAAATCAGAGAATGTCAAGAAAAAATTACAAAAAATGACGAAGTAATATCATTGATGGGTAATATGCTAATAGATTATAAAAATACCATCAATGATCTGATGAACACTTATAGACAGCAGCAGGAGCTTCTCAAGGTCACCAAGGAACAAAAAGATGCATTAAAATCAAATATAGATAAAACTCAGGATGAGCTGAACAAGCTCGAAAAAGAATGCCATCAAATAGAAACAACAATTCACAACTTACATATTCAAGAAACAACAATGAATATAGAATTAAATCAAATTGACAATCAATTATATGAACGTTATTCTCTTAACTTCGAGGAAGCACTAAAGTTAAAAAGAGACTTTCCTAGTATTGAAGAATTAAAAAACAGTTTAGTATCTTTAAAAGATCAAATGGAATCCCTTGGCCCCGTAAATATGAAGGCCATAGAAGACTATGACAATCTAAAAGCTAGGTATGATTTTTTGATCACACAGAGGGATGATTTAATAAAAGCCAAGGCAAATCTTGACAGCATAATCGAAGAGATCACTAATACCATGTCAATAATGCTGTCTACCACTATAAGCAAAGTCAATGAGGAGTTTAATAAGGTATTCACAGAACTTTTTGAAGGCGGCAGAGCAGAACTAATTGTATCCGGTGAAGGCAGCGTATTGGACTGCGGAATAGAAATAAACGCTCAACCACCAGGAAAAAAATTACAAAATATCTCTCTTTTATCAGGGGGAGAAAGGGCATTGACGGCTATTGCTTTACTTTTTGCAATTTTAAATACAAAAGCAACACCTTTCTGCGTCCTGGATGAAATCGAAGCAGCTTTGGACGATGTAAACATAACCCGCTTTACACGATATCTCAAAGAAGTCTCGAAACATACTCAATTTATATTAATTACACATAGAAAAGCTACCATGGAAGTAGCGGACGCTTTATATGGCATATCTATGGAAGATGCTGCAGTGTCAAAAGTTTTGGCAGTAAAAATGGTATAATAAAAACGAGGTGAAGTAAATGAGCTTCTTAAACAGGTTAAAAGAAAGTTTAAGCAAAACTAGGGAAAACTTCAGCGAGAGGATTGACTCTCTGTTAAAATTCACAAAAAAGATAGATGATGAGACATTTGAGGAGCTTGAAGAACTTTTAATAGCATCCGATGTTGGCGTAAATACAACTTTAGAACTAATAGACAAGCTTAAAGAAGAATCTAGAAAAATAAAAAGTCCCGAAGAACTGAAAGAAAAACTAAAAGAGGAGATCATAAATCTTTTCCCTGAAAGCAGCAACATATCATTAACTTCCCCAACAGTCATGTTAGTAGTTGGTGTGAATGGAGTAGGCAAAACCACTTCCATAGGCAAACTCGCCAACAAATATAAAAAACAGGGCAAAAAGGTCATATTAGCCGCAGCAGATACCTTTAGGGCAGCGGCTATTGACCAACTCGAGATTTGGGGCAATCGTGTAGGTGTCGACGTAATAAAACATCAAGAAGGCGCAGACCCTGCATCGGTGCTCTTCGATGCACTGCAAGCCGGAAAAGCCAGAAAGGCTGACTTGATAATCTGCGATACAGCAGGCAGGCTTCACACGAAAAAGAATCTGATGAAAGAACTGAAAAAGCTTTACAGGGTTTGTCAAAAGGAATATCCAGAAGCTAATGTCACAAGCCTATTGGTTTTAGATGCCACTACAGGTCAGAATGCCTTGGTCCAAGCAAAGACCTTTAAAGAAGCGGTGGATTTTCAGGGAATTATCCTTACGAAGCTAGACGGCACAGCAAAAGGCGGAATTGTTGTTGCCATAGCGTCTGAACTTAAAATACCCGTATGGTATATAGGTATCGGCGAAGGAATAGATGATTTACAAGAATTTGATCACCAAACTTTTGTTGATGCTTTATTTGCCTAATAATTTTAAGACTATTTTACTACTACTATGAAACATATTACGCGAAACGATTATAAGGTTAAAGATGAACGGCACCTCTACCTAAAGCCATACCTGTTATTTTAAAAGCTTGGTCCTGCACAACGCAGGGTTTCACGGGCAATTCGGTATCCTGCCGACAACCTGCCAGCGTGCATACAACACGATGACCCTGCTTCACATATCCATGGTTAAAAAAAACAATGGTCTGGCTAAAGGTATTGTTTGCCGTGCATCTTAAACCTCAAGTTACAGTATATTGTCAATTAGAATCAACACAATGTGGGGATGTTGCCTCAATAAGGATTGATTTATTTCGAAGAATTTATCGCAAAACAGTTGACTTCGTGCAATTCTTTATGTAAAATAAACAGGTGTAAAGGATAAATGCTTTACAGGTGAATTAAGTGGATAACATTACAAAACTCAACCTGTTGTTTGATTATTACGGTGATTTTTTGACAAAAAAGCAAAGGGATATCTTCGAACAGTATTATATTAATGATTTGTCATTGGGCGAAATTGCTGAAAACAGTGGTATAACCAGGCAAGGTGTCCATGATATTCTTCGGCGTGCCGAGAGGACATTGGAAAACTTTGAGAAAAAGCTGGATATGGTAAACAAGTATCTATCTTATAGAAAGAAAATCGAGAAGATACTTGTGCTTCTTGAGGAAATCGAGCCTGGTGTTGCTGCCGAGTACAAGCAAAAGTTTACTGATATTTATAATGGTGTTGCCACGTTGCTCAAGGAAGGTGGTGTGTAGATTGGCCTTTGAATCCCTTGCACAGAAATTGGGAGATATCTTTAAAAAGCTTCGCGGAAAGGGAAAACTGTCGGAGCAGGATGTAAAGCAGGCTATGAGAGAGGTAAGGCTTGCACTTTTGGAAGCTGATGTGAACTTCAAGGTTGTAAAAGACTTGGTCTCAAAAATTACTGATCGAGCAGTGGGTCAGGAAGTTATGGAGAGCTTGACTCCTGCACAGCAGGTCATAAAAATAGTCAATGAAGAATTAACCGAACTGATGGGCTCTAAACAAAGCAAGCTTAACTTCTCAAGAGACATCACCGTAATTATGCTAGTAGGTCTTCAAGGTTCAGGAAAAACAACGACTGCCGGCAAGCTAGGAAAATTGTTATCAAAAGATGGGAAAAGACCCCTATTAGTGGCTGCAGACATATACCGTCCTGCGGCAATAACGCAGCTTCAAGTGGTTGGAGAAAAGCTAAATTTGCCTGTTTTTACGATGGGTCAGCAAAATCCCGTTGATATTTCAAAAGCTGCTCTAGAGCATTCAAGGAAACATAATTACAATGTGGTAATAATCGACACGGCGGGTCGTTTGCATATAGATGACGAATTAATGATGGAATTGACTAATATAAGCCAAGCAGTAAAACCAAGTGAAATACTGCTTGTCGTGGATAGTATGACGGGTCAGGATGCGGTAAACGTAGCAGAGGAGTTTAACAGAAGGCTTGACCTTACAGGGTTAATATTGACAAAATTAGATGGAGACAGTCGTGGTGGTGCTGCACTTTCCGTTAAAGCTGTTACAGGTTGCCCCATTAAATTTGTAGGTATGGGTGAAAAATTAGACGATTTAGAGGTTTTTCATCCTGATAGAATGGCCTCTAGAATACTTGGCATGGGGGATGTTTTAACCTTCATAGAAAAGGCGACTCAAGATCTAGATTTGCAGAAAGCTAAGGAGCTAGAGAAGAAGCTAAAAAGCCAGACCTTCGACTTGAATGATTTTTTAGAGCAACTGTTACAAGTTAAAAAAATTGGTTCTTTCGATCAGATTCTTAACATGATACCCGGACTTTCAGCTCAAAAATTAAAAGGCGTGGAATTTGACGAAAAGGAACTTGTTCGAGTTGAGGCCATTATAAATTCAATGACTCCTGAAGAGAGGAGTAATCCTTCAATTATTAATGGCAGTCGCCGTAAGCGCATAGCTGCAGGCAGCGGTTGTTCCATACAAGATGTAAACCGACTGCTTAAACAATACAATCAGACTAGAAAAATGATAAAACAATTCGCAGGCTTTGAAAAAAGCCGTAAAAAAGGCAAACATAGATTCCCATTTTTTGGATTTTAGAAGGAGGTGAAAAAATGGCTATAAAAATACGATTAAAGCGAATGGGTGCAAAGAAAAAACCTTTTTATAGAGTTGTAGTGGCTGATAGCCGTATGCCAAGAGATGGAAGGTTCATCGAAGAGATTGGTTATTACAACCCTTTAACAGATCCGATCGAAGTTAAAATTAATGAAGAGAAGGCCAGTGATTGGTTGAAAAAAGGTGCCATTCCCACCGATACCGTTAAGTACTTATTTAAAAATTTAGGGATCTTGCCTGACAATAAAAAAACAGAAGAACAAGAGATTAAAAGTGAAGAATAATTCATAGTAGATAATAATTGTAACTTTAAAGGAGGAAGTGTCAGTGTTAGAATTAGTGGAATACATTGCAAAAGCATTGGTAGATCATCCAGAAAATGTAACTGTCAACCAGGTGGAAGGTGAGCAATCCATCATTTTAGAACTAAAGGTAGACCCAGAAGATATGGGAAAAGTAATTGGAAAACAAGGAAGAATTGCCAAGGCAATTCGCACAGTGGTTAAGGCAGCAGCTGCCAAGGAAGGCAAAAGAGTTGTCGTAGAAATCATATAGTTTCATGGGTTGGGGTAACCTGACCCTTCAATAAATCTCGTTTATTAAAAGGAGAAAGTGGCTTGAGTTATAGAAACAAGCATCTTACGGTAGGTAAAGTTTTATGTCCTTGGGGAGTTGGAGGCCAGGTTAAAGTTGAACCTCGAACCGATAACCCTAAGAGATTTCGTGACTTACCTGGAGTTTTCATTGAATTTAAAGATAGTACTGTTTCCTATAATATCGAATCAGTTATTTTTGTAAATGATTATTATCCCGTATTAAAATTTGAAGGTATTAATTCAAGGCAAGAAGCAGAGACTTTAAGAGGGTGCTATCTTAAAATTCCAAGAAAATATGCCGTAAGACTGCCAGAAGACCATTTCTTTATATGTGACATTATAGGGCTTAGCGTCTTTGATGAGTCTGACACATATATAGGAATAGTCAAAGACGTGCTGCATACCGGGGCCAATGACGTTTACGTAGTGGAGGCACAGGATAAGAAGGAAGTCCTAATTCCAGCAATTAAGCAGGTTGTAAAGAATATAGATTTGCAAAATGATAAAATGGTGATTAGGCTGCTGGAAGGGATGCTGTGATGCTTAAAATACATGTTTTGACACTTTTTCCCGAGTTTTTTGAAAGCCCTTTTAATGTCAGCATTATCAAGCGAGCTCTTGATAAGGGTTTAATACAAATCGAACTTATAAACATAAGGGATTTTTCCCGGGATAAGCATAAAAAAGTCGATGATTATCCTTATGGTGGCGGCAGCGGGATGGTCATGAAGCCCGAACCTATATTTGAGGCAGTAGATTATGTTGAAAAAACAATAGAGGGCGAAAGGCGCAGGATAATACTAATGTCCCCCCAAGGTAAAGCTTTTAATCAGTCCTTAGCCCGAGAGTTGTCTACGGAAAAGAATCTTGTTTTTATCTGCGGCCATTACGAAGGAATAGATGAAAGAGTAAAAACTTTAATTACCGATGAAATTTCAATAGGCGATTACATTCTTACGGGGGGCGAGATTCCAGCCCTGGCCATAATCGACGCCGTAACAAGACTTGTGCCTGGAGTGTTAGGCAGCAGCCAGTCCTTAGAAGAGGAATCTTTTAGCGATGGGCTACTGGAATATCCTCAATATACAAGGCCAGAAGTGTATAGAGGCCTTAAAGTACCTGATGTGCTGCTTTCAGGCAACCATAAGGAAATAGAGCTTTTCAGGCGAAGAGAAGCTTTAATCAGGACTCGTGAGAAAAGGCCTGATCTATTCAAAAAACTCAAGCTTACAGATTTTGACAAAGAGTTGTTGCAGTGAGCTTTATAATTTATAAAGACGTTAAAGTGAAGCTGTAAACTGCGATGTTTTTAACAATTTATATGTTGATTGTCAATAAATACCCTTTGTGTTATAATACTTTTTGTTGTTGTCGAAATACCAAATTACCAGCAGAAGGAGGGAATACGGATGGATATGATTACTCTTGTAGAGCAACAACAAATGAAAAAAGACATACCTGACTTTAGACCGGGAGATACCGTTAGTGTCCATACAAAGGTTGTAGAAGGTAGTCGAGAGAGAATACAGGTTTTCGAAGGGACTGTAATTGCTAGAAAAGGCAGCGGTTTAAAGGAAACCTTTACTGTTCGCAAGATATCATACGGCGTAGGTGTTGAAAGAGTATTTCCTGTTCACTCACCGCGCATTGATAAAATCGAAGTTGTTAAGAAAGGTAAAGTGCGTAGAGCTAAACTTTACTACATGAGAAAATTAAGAGGTAAAGCTGCACGAATAAAGGAGAGGGACTGAAAAGGTCCCTTTTGTTGTTCTTAGGAGGTGGTCTCGGTGGATATACAATGGTATCCAGGCCATATGGTAAAAACAAAAAAAATGATTAAACAAAATTTAAGGTTGGTTGATGTTGTATTAGAGTTAGTAGATGCTCGGGCACCCCTTAGCACGAAACTCCCTGATGCTGACAGTTTAGTAGGAAGTAGAGAAATTATCACAGTGCTAAACAAAGCCGATTTAGCAGATAAAAAAGTTACCGAAATGTGGATAAATTATTTCAAAAATCGAGGAATTCCTGCGGTCTCGGTTGATACTCTAAGGAAGACGGGCTTTAAAAGGCTTTTTAGTTTGATTAACAGCGTAAAGAAAAGGTCCTTATTGGGGTCAAGACGATGCATGATAATAGGTGTTCCAAATGTGGGAAAATCATCTTTAATGAACCAAATGGCAGGGAGAAAAAGTGCTAGAACGGCTGATGTCCCTGGAGTAACCCGTAGCAAAATGTGGCTCAAAGTGAGTGATAATTTGGAATTGCTGGATACGCCGGGGATTTTATGGCCAAAGTTTGAGGACAAGGCTGTTGGCATCAAGCTTGCAATGTTAGGTTCTATTAAAGAAGATTTATTGGATTTACAACAACTTGCATTTATACTGATAAAATTTTTGTCTATATATTACCCTGAAAGGCTCAAGTCAAGGTACAACTTGAATACTAATATCCCTCCCCTGCAAGCCTTGGAAAAAATAGCCGCAAGTCGAGGTTTTTTCCTTGAAGGAGGAATCCTTGATATTGAAAGAAGCGCAAAGACCATAATAACGGAATTCAGACAGGGTAAGATAGGTGCAATATCTTTAGAAAGGCCAGAAGAAAAAGAAGGATTCTGGATTGATATATCGAATCAAGATATTGTCTGAGGGAGGGGATTTTATTATGCTAATAGAAAATGAGCTGGTTAGGCTGCAGAAGTTGTACGATTATGAGAGAAAATTGATGGAGAAAGGCTATACTCTGGTAGCTGGGGTAGATGAAGCTGGCCGAGGCCCTTTAGCCGGACCGGTTGTAGCATCCGCTGTTATTCTGGAAGTAGATACACAAATCATTGGCCTAAGGGATTCAAAAAAAATAAGTGAAAAGAAAAGGGAAGGAGTATATGAAGACATCAAAAGCAAGGCCATAGCTTTTGCTTACGACGTGGTAGATGTTCAGTACATAGACGATCACAACATTTTAAATGCAACACTAATGGCGATGAAGAATGCAGTTTGCAAACTACCTGTAAAACCAGAATACATTTTGGTAGATGCGCTAAGGATACCGGATATTGATATTCCTCAAGAGTCAATTGTACATGGTGATAGCGTTTGTGCTTGCATTGCCGCTGCATCTGTCATAGCCAAAGTGGAAAGAGACAAGATCATGCGGAGTTATGACCTATTGTACCCACAATATGGTTTTTGCAAACATAAGGGGTACGGCACGAAAGAACATATTAATTCTATTAAAAAGCACGGTTTTTGTCCAATTCACCGCAAGAGCTTTTCCATTAGGGGGTTGAATATATAATTGAATAAGAAGGAACTTGGGGCAATTGGGGAAAAGTATGCCGCCGACTATTTAAAAGGCAAGAAATACGAGATATTACAATTAAACTTTAGCTGTCCCTTAGGGGAGATAGATATTATAGCTAAATACAAAAATAGCATCGTATTTGTAGAAGTAAAAACGAGAACATCAACAAAGTTTGGAAAAGGAATGGAAGCGGTAAATTATTATAAACAGCAAAAGTTAAGAAAAGTAGCTCTGTATTACCTTAACAATAAAGCTCCCTTCTTTTCCAATATTAGGTTTGATGTAATAGATATTTTGATACAAAATGAGGATGAAATTAAGATAGAACACATTGAAAACGCCTTTTAAGGGGTGATCCAATGTTAGCCCAGGTTAAAAGCTGTTCTATATACGGCATTGAAAGCTTTTTAGTTGATGTAGAGGTGGATATTTCAAGCGGCCTTCCTGACTTTCATATAGTTGGTCTTCCTGATGTGGCTGTAAAAGAATCTCGTGAACGAGTAAGAGCTGCCATTAAAAATCAGAGTTATGTTTTTCCTATAAGGAGAATCACAGTAAATCTAGCCCCGGCAGATATTCGGAAAGAGGGGCCGCATTTAGATTTGCCCATAGCTCTAGGAATTTTAGCGGCAACGGAACAGATTCCTGTTGAAATATTAAAAGACTATGCTATCATAGGGGAGCTTTCATTAGAAGGAAAAGTAAGACCGGTAAATGGTGTTTTACCAATGGCTATTGAAATAAAGGAAAGTGGTCTAAAAGGTGTAATGGTCCCCATAGAGAATGTTGAGGAAGCTTCAGTAATTAAAGGTATAGAGGTAGTTGGTGTTAGTTC
>LFSJ01000016.1:10731-15368 GCA_001512695.1 Tepidanaerobacter sp. DTU063
AAGGGCCAGGAGAGTTTAAAGCGGTGCCTGGAGATAGCCGCTGCTGGCCATCACAATGTAATCATGATAGGTTCTCCGGGATCAGGCAAGACTATGATAGCAAGGCGAATACCAACGATTTTGCCTTCGATGACTTTTGAAGAATCCCTAGAATTGACGAAAATATATAGCATTGCAGGTTTACTTTCTGACCACGACGGTCTGATTGAGAAAAGGCCTTTTAGGGCCCCGCATCATACGATTTCAGCTGTAGGAATGGTAGGCGGTGGTCGCATTCCCAAACCCGGAGAGATTACACTAGCACATAACGGAGTGCTTTTTTTGGATGAGCTACCTGAGTTTCCCAGAGATGTGCTGGAACTTTTGCGCCAGCCTCTAGAGGACGAAAAAGTAACTATAGCTCGGGCAAATGCAACTATTACCTATCCTTCAAAATTTATGTTAGTTGCGGCGATGAATCCTTGCCCGTGTGGTTTTTACGGGGACCCATTTCATGAATGTACTTGTACACCGCATCAAATCAACAAATATCTTTCAAAAATATCTGGTCCTTTAATGGACAGAATAGATATGCAATTACAAGTAGCGCCGGTAAAATATGCCGATTTGGAGGGACCAAGCACTACAGATTCAGAGTCCATCAGAAAACGAGTTGAGATTGCAAGATTAATGCAATTGGAAAGATATAATGGGCAAAAAATACATTGCAATTCGCAGCTTACCCCGAGCCTTATGCAAAAATACTGCAAATTAGATAAAAGCGGCAAATTGTTAATGAAAGAAGCCTTTCACAACATGAAGTTGACTGCTAGGGCCCACAATAAAATATTAAAAGTAGCCAGGACTATAGCGGATTTAGATGGCAAAGACTCCATTAAAGAGTATCATCTAGCTGAAGCATTACAGTATAGGAATCTAGATAAATACTATCAAAATATCAGATCATGATAAAGATAAAACCATAAGCTCCGCATAATACAATCTCGCGGTCGGGTATCAATATGCTTCTTATTATTTGTAAGCTAGACAGACTTATAATGTAAGTATTTTCCTGCAATCGATTTCGTCATTAGGTAGATATTTTGATATAATACTTTGGGAGGTCATTATGAAAGAAAGTAGTTTGCTTTTAGTTGCTTTAAATCTCTTTCCGGACCTTGGTTCGATAAAAATACAAAGTATAGCAGAAAAGTATAATAGTTTTTCCGAATTTATGAAAGCAGATGCTGAGGAATTATTAGACGTTCCGGGAATTGGAAAAAAATTATGTGAAAGAATAATAACACATAGATCGAAAATTGAACCTTATAGTGAAATTGAAAAAGCAACTGAGCAAAAGGTCAGTATAGTAACCCTATTTGATGAAGAATATCCCGAGAGATTAAAGGAAATCTATGATCCTCCTCCTGTCTTATATATTAAAGGTGATAAATCTGTATTAAACAATAGATCAATTGCCGTTGTTGGTTCGAGAAAGGCTTCTACGTACGGAAGGCGCGTCGCCACAAATTTTGCAAAAGAACTTGCCTTAATGAATATAAATGTAGTTAGCGGCATGGCACGGGGCATCGATTCTTTTGCTCACAAAGGAGCTATAGAAGCTGGTGGCCCTACTACGGCAATACTTGGATGCGGAATTGATATTGTATATCCACCTGAAAATAGGGTTTTGATGCAGGAGATAATAGAATGTGGTTGCATAATTTCCAGTTTCCCTATGGGAACAACACCTCTTCCGGCGAATTTTCCCGCGAGAAATCGCATTATCAGCGGATTATCCTTAGGTACTTTAGTGGTAGAGGCTGCAGAGAGGAGCGGTTCATTAATAACCGCTGATTTTTCGTTGGAGCAAGGAAGAGAAGTCTTTGCAGTTCCCGGAAATATCTATAGCCCGTATAGCCGTGGTACACATAAATTAATCAAACAGGGGGCAAAATTGGTGGAAAGTGTAGAAGACATTTTAGATGAGCTTTATCTGGAAAGACAAGCTAATATGATTAATGAAGGAGCAATTGATTTTCAAAAATTAACCCGATCAGAAAAAATCCTTTATGAACTGATAGATTACCACCCGATACAAATTGAAGAACTTATAGAAATGTCGCAACTTGATTCCAATAAAACAAATGCGGTTTTAACCCGGCTTGAACTTAAAGGTTTGATACTTGCTCTTCCCGGAGGTTATTATGTTAGAAATTGACTTTTGCGAGATAAAGTTATTATAATATATTACTGGTTGTTAGTTACAAAGTAAAAAAGGTGGTTTTAATGTCAAAATCTTTAATAATTGTTGAATCGCCTGCGAAAGCAAAAACCTTAAGCAAATACTTAGGAAAGAAATACAAGGTAGCAGCTTCGATGGGCCATGTAAAAGACTTGCCTAAAAGTCAATTAGGTATCGATATAGAGTCGAATTTTGAACCTAAGTACATTACCATACGAGGAAAAGGGCCCTTATTAAACAATTTAAGAAAAGAAGCAGCAAAAGCAGATAATGTCTTATTAGCTACCGACCCCGACCGCGAGGGAGAGGCCATATCATGGCATTTGGCAAGCACATTAGGCTTGCCTGAGGACAAACCCTGTAGGATCGAGTTTCATGAAATTACAAAAGATGCAGTGCTAGAATCGTTAAAACACCCGAGGACAATAAATAAGGACTTGGTTGAGGCACAGCAGGCCAGGAGGATACTGGACAGATTAGTAGGCTATAAGATAAGCCCAATTTTATGGAGAAAAGTCAAGTGGGGCCTTAGTGCAGGCAGAGTACAGTCGGTGGCTGTGAGAATTATATGTGATAGAGAAAAAGAGATTAGGGATTTTGTTCCAAATGAATACTGGACAATTGATGCAGATTTAACAGACGGTAGCAATAAGATTCGTGCACGTTTGCATTCAAAAAATGATGATAAGCTTGTAATTGAAAACAAAGAACAGGCAGAGAAAATCTTAAAAGAAATAGAAAATGAGAGATTTCAAGTAATAGAAGTAAAAAAAGGAACAAGAAAAAGAAGCCCTTCTCCTACTTTCACAACCAGCAGCATGCAGCAGGAAGCCTCTAGAAAGTTGGGCTTTACTGCAAAGAAAACCATGATGGTTGCCCAACAGTTATATGAGGGTTTGGATGTGAAAGGCGAGGGCACCGTAGGTCTTATTACCTATATGAGAACCGACTCTACACGGGTTTCCGATCAAGCAAAACGTGAAGCTGCCGCGTATATTGAGAGCAACTTCGGTAAGGATTATTTAGGCCATGGAGATGCCTCACGCAAAAGCACAAAAAATGTACAGGATGCCCATGAAGGCATAAGACCAACTTCAGTATTTAGGTCACCTGATAAAGTAAAGGATTCTCTTACGAAGGATCAATTTTTGCTGTACAAACTTATTTGGGAAAGATTTACCAGCAGCCAAATGGCTCCTGCCATTTATGATACAATATCTATCAGAATCAAAGCCGGAGAGTATATCTTTGTAGTTTCAGGTTCAACTCTTAAATTCCCCGGCTTTATGTTGCTGTATACGGAAGGATCCGATGAAGAATCTGAGAGGGAAGAAAATCACATTCCGGATTTAAGAAAAGGACAGACCCTAGAATTGCTAAAGTTAGTTCCTGAACAGCATTTTACGCAACCACCCCCCAGGTATACTGAAGCAATGCTGGTCAAAGTCCTCGAAGAAAAAGGTATAGGCAGGCCAAGCACCTATGCTCCAACGATTGATATTATACAAAAACGAGGATATGTGGAGAAGGAGAGAGGGCGCTTTAAACCTACAGAACTGGGAGAAATAGTGGTGCAAATTTTGCAAGAATTTTTCAGAGAAATTGTAGATATAGACTTTACCGCTGAGATGGAGGAACAGCTTGATAAAATAGAGTCAGGTCATCAAAATCGACAGGAAGTCTTAAAGTCTTTTTATAGCACTTTTGACAAGCAGGTAAAAACTGCCGAACAGGAACTCGAAAAAGTAAAGATCGAAGACGAGGTAAGTGAAGAGAAGTGTGAACTCTGCGGCAGGAACATGGTTATCAAGAGAGGCAGATACGGCAAGTTCCTAGCCTGTCCTGGCTTCCCTGAATGTAAAAACACTAAGCCCATTGTGACCGAGATAGGCGTAAGCTGTCCAGATTGCGGAAACCCCTTGGTTGTAAGGAGGACTAAGCGTGGAAGGATATTTTACGGTTGTTCCGATTACCCCGATTGCAAGTTTGTTTCTTGGAATAAACCGAGCGGGAAATCATGTCCACAATGCGGAAGCTTTATGGTTATTAAAAATAGCAAAGGAAAAGAATACGAAGTTTGTTCAAACAAAGAGTGTGGCTATAAAGCAAAGTAGCTTTCTAGAGGTGATGCTATGGTAGCTGTTAAAGTGATAGGGGGCGGTCTAGCAGGATGCGAAGCCGCATGGCATCTGGCAGAAAACGGAATTAAGGTTGATTTATATGAAATGAGACCCAGTAAGTCTACTCCTGCACACCATACCGACAAACTGGCAGAATTAGTGTGTAGCAATTCTTTCAGGTCCAATGAAATAACAAACGCCGCTGGTCTCCTAAAAGAGGAAATGAGAATATTGGGCTCAATTGTTATGAAAGTCGCGGAAGAGACTTCTGTTCCAGCTGGTGCAGCCTTAGC
>LFSJ01000016.1:15376-15988 GCA_001512695.1 Tepidanaerobacter sp. DTU063
TTTCATGTAGAGGAGATCAGAGAAATTCCGGAGCCTCCTACAATTGTAGCAACGGGGCCCCTTACCTCTGAAGCTATGTCTAAAGCTGTTGCCGAGCTATTAGGAAGCGAGCACCTTTACTTCTACGATGCAGCAGCGCCAATTATCACAAGTGAATCAATCGATTGGGAAAAGGCTTTTTGGGGCTCCAGATACGATAAAGGGGATGCCGATTATGTCAATTTACCCCTCACACAGGAAGAATATGATATTTTTTATAATGAACTTATTGCAGCCAAGACGCATCCCTTAAGGGACTTTGAAAAACCCATGTTTTTTGAAGGCTGCATGCCTATTGAAGAAATGGCAAAACGAGGCTACAAGACGTTACTTTTCGGTCCTTTAAAACCCGTTGGGATCATAGATCCGAGAACAAGAAAGCAGCCCTTTGCTGTAGTCCAATTGAGAAAAGAGAATAATGAAGGTACTTTATTTAATATTGTCGGCTTTCAAACTAGTTTAAAATGGGGAGAACAAAAAAGAGTCTTCGGACTAATTCCCGGTTTGGAATATGCCGAGTTTATACGGTATGGTTTCATTCACAGAAATACTTTTATTTTAAGTCCTCTTCAT
>LFSJ01000016.1:16041-16268 GCA_001512695.1 Tepidanaerobacter sp. DTU063
GTATAATTGCGGGATTTAACATGAAAAGACTTCTTAAAGGCCAAAGACCACTTGAACCGCCCGCAGAAAGCGTAATTGGAGCTTTGCTGAATTATGTATCTTCTGCAGATCCCGCTAACTTTCAACCAATGAAAGCAAATTTCGGTATCCTACCACAACTCCCTTATAAGGTAAAAGATAAAACCCTTCGAAAAAAACTTTTGGCTGAGCGGGCCTTAGAGTTTATG
>LFSJ01000032.1 GCA_001512695.1 Tepidanaerobacter sp. DTU063
CCGTCAGCTAAGCTCGGCCAGGCATGCTTTGGATTATGTGGTAAATTGGATCAGGGAGTGAGTACAGGGGACGGTTCCTTGTACCACTCCGGCTAAGAGTTTCGCTGTATTCAGAAGTGGCATTACGGCTCAGAAGGGTACTCTGTGAGGATGAGCTCATCTGGGCGAACTACTGCGACAGGTTTGCATGGACGGTTAAACACGAACTTGAGTGGCTGCGGTCGCAAATGGCCTGCAGCTTTTTGTTTGCTGGCAGTTGTAGCCAGAATCGCCAGGACATTTCGAAAAAGTCGACTTAGCCATAACGATGGGGCAAGGGGCAGGAAAAGATAAGATAACGGCGAATATATAACGACAAATAATACATACAGAAGCTAAATATACTCCATCTATGATGAATGATCTGACGGCCGCCGTCAGTGCTCATGATTGTGTAATGATCACAGCTTGTACCTGGATTTCTACGCCGAAGGAGAGATAAACCCAGCTGGTTTTTTGACAA
>LFSJ01000043.1 GCA_001512695.1 Tepidanaerobacter sp. DTU063
TTCCTGCTGGGTCATGTTTTCATCGTAATACATGTACGCTACCTTAACCAAGATTCTATTGTTATTTGCGTCCATGATATTCTCTCCCTTGTCGTGAACAATTGTTCATGTATATGTCATTTGTTCACGATGATTATACTATATTTTATTCTACTTGTCAATAATTGTGACTAGTTTCACAAAATTCTTCTATTTGTAAATAAAGTATTACCTGTTCACCAAGCTTTATGAATTTTATAATATCTATTTATTAACCATGGTTAGACACTAAAGGTAATAAATTCTGTCAACGCTGGTTTGCAATTATAGTAAATCGACGTACGAAGAGTTCCACTAAAAAAGATCCACATCCCAATTTTAGAATTAAAGCACCAAAACCTTAGCCAAGGTAGAGGTGCATTAAAACTGATAAGGGATGTGGATGTATTGGAAATCATGAGATAAGTAAGAAAAGGGAATGACTGTCCCTAATCCTGTTTTAGATATGGTAAAGGTATCAGCAAATATACCTAAATTATAGCAAATGATAGGGATTCTGCAACCGAGAAATAGATTCTACTATTGAGTAACAATACATTGATTACCATGGCAAAAAGAAAACTATCATCTGCATCATATATTTACACTGGTGGTCAGCGACAAATAATGTTATATTCGAATTGACGCATGAGTTTTCTATTCATTTCGCAACTGTAATAAATAATCACCAATTTTTTTTACGGTTTCCGCCGCATTGCCAAGTAATAGGTGTACATTTGGCATATCATATAGTGAATTATCTACTCCCGAATAACCCGGTTTAGTGTCTAGGTT
>LFSJ01000017.1:0-597 GCA_001512695.1 Tepidanaerobacter sp. DTU063
ATCCTCTGCGTAGCGCAAAACCAACTTCAAAACGAAATGTCCTGATTGTAGCCGAGATATTGCCATCAATGGTTCATTATTGCTGCTAAATAACTGCAAAAAAAGCATAGTGTGTTAGAGATGACGACACCTCACCTATAATCAAGGCCTGTTGTTCTAAAGTCTGGTGCTGCACTTCGCAGAGGTTCACGGGCAATTCGGCATCCTGCCGAGTGCCCGTCAGCGTGCATCCTGCACGCTGCCTCTGCTTCGTTTGCACCAGACTTAAGAACAACAACGGCCTTGCTTAAAAGGTGCGTTTGTCGTCATCTTCTAACATCGTCATCTCTACCACGGAAATTGCTTTATCCAGAAGTTAATCATAATAATAAACTCTTTTTTGTATATCTGCCCGAAAATCAGGGCAATTTAAATATATGCCAGTAAAGGGGAACTGATGATGAAGAGGGATACAAAAATTCAAGTGTTTTTATTATGCCTGGTGCCATTTATCATGGTGCTGGGCAATTCTATGTTGATACCGGTACTGCCTAAAATAAAAAAGGCAGTAGATATCAACCAGTTCCAGGTGGGGCTCATGGTCACCGCTTTTTCGGT
>LFSJ01000017.1:612-1040 GCA_001512695.1 Tepidanaerobacter sp. DTU063
ATCGTGTACGGCGCAGGTGGAATCATGGCTGGAGCCGCTTCCTTGATTTTTGATAAACCTTTTTGGGGGATTATGGCGGGCAGGATAATCCAGGGCATCGGTGCTGGGGGAACCTATCAACTGGCCATGGCCATGGCGGGAGATGTTTTCAAGACCCAGGAGAGGGTTCTGGCCCTGGGCCTTTTAGAGGCCTCTAACGGCTTGGGCAAAGTGGTAAGTCCGATACTTGGGGCAGGATTTGCCCTGATATCCTGGTTTTTCCCCTTTTTCGCCTACGGTTTTCTCGCCATCCCGGCGGGCTTTGCGATTTGGTTTTTAGTGAAAGAAGAGTCAGAATTTAAAAAGCAGCCTTTAGAAAACTACGTCAATGCTGTAAAGGAAATCTTCAAAAATAAAGCTTCGGGCCTTTTGGCCAGCTTTTTTGCAGG